>DASXRB010000069.1:0-2799 GCA_036506875.1 Kribbellaceae bacterium
CTAAAGATGGAGATTGTGATCGGACCTGTCATCCGGAAACTGTGATGCGAGGACGTCGTGCGCATTCCAATCCAGCGGCGCCACCGCGCGGTGGCAGTCATCGCCGGCCTCCTCCTGGGCACTGCGGCGCTCGCCCCGCCGCCCGCGGCCACGCCGGCCCGGGCCCAGGCGCCGGCGGACTCAGACGCGGTGGGCGTGAAGCCCGGGTGGCGGTTGCGCTGGGCGCCGCAGGCCGGCCGTGACGGGTTCCGCGCGTTCGAGCACGTCGAGGAGGACCGGGCCGGCTCGCACCCGGAGGGTCAGCCGCACATCCACGTCCAGGGCAACAGCTACCGCTTCGACATGCACATGGTCGACCGCGACACCCTGCCCGACCGGCAGCGCCAGGAGGTCAGGGGCGCGCGGACCCACGGCCGCACCCTGAACCTGCTCCAGGGCGAGACCTGGCGGTTCACGTACTCGATGTTCGTCCCCGACTCGCTGAAGGCGACGACGACGTTCAGTCACGTGATGCAGATGAAGATGCCGGGCACCGGCACCAACCCGATGGTCGTGATGTCGCTGCGGCGCTACGGCACCGTCCCCAAGATCGAGCTGAAGGTGGGCGAGGTGCTGGTCGGCGCGGTCGACCTGGAGCCGCTGCAGAACCACTGGATCGACGTCGAGTTCGAGCTGACGGTCGGGGATGCCCCGGACGGGTGGGTCCGGTGGGTCGTGCGGGACGGCCCGACCACGGTCATCGACGTCGCGCGCGGCGGCGTGGATACCTGGCTGGGCGACCGGGTGCGGCCGAAGTGGGGCATCTACCGCTCACTGCGGGACACCTCCGGTTCGCTGCAGGACACCTACCTCCTGATCGCCAACCTCCGGGCCTACCAGTGGAGCGGTGCGCTCTTCCCGCCGCTGTCGTTCCGGTACGAGGCGGAGCGCGCGACGATCCACCGCGGCGTCGTGGAGTCCGAGTACGGCGGGTACTCCGGCACCGGTTACGTCAACTACGAGGACGTGGCCGACGGCTACGTCGAGTGGACCGTCTACGCGCTGTGTTCGGGTCCCGCGGCGGTGAACCTCTGGTACGCCAACGCCACCACGACGAACCGGCCGATGGACATCACGGTCAACGGGGTCCTCATCGCCGACGACCTGGTCTTCGACCGGACCCCGGCGTGGGACGACTGGGAGACCAGGACCCTGATCACGCCCCTCCACGCGGGCGTCAACACGATCCGGGCGACCGCGACGACCGCGGCCGGGGGCCCGAACCTGGACAGCGTGGAGGTGCAGCAGCCGGCGACCGCGCCGTGACGCGCCGGCGCTCGTCCGATCCGCTCAAAAGCATGACCCATGCGATCTCGCTCGAGGGGGCATCTCGTGGCAAGGACCGGGTTGAAGAGGGTTGCCGTATCCGCGCTGTCGTGCCTCGCCGTACTCCTGGCCAGCGGCGGGGCGGACGGCGTGGCCGCCGCCGCGCCCGCCATCGCGGGCGGCACGGCCGCCGCGACCACGGCGGCGGACGGCCCGACCGCGGCCAAGCCCGCCGTGCCGGCCGCGCCGCCCCCGCTGAGCCGGCACGTCGTGAACGTGAAGGACTTCGGCGCGGTGGGCGACGGGACGACCAACGACACCCCGGCGGTCAACCAGGCCATCGCGGCGGCCAACGGCGCCGGCGGCGGGGTCGTGCGGTTCCCGGCGGGCACCTACCTGGCCGGCGCGTCGATCCACCTGATGAGCAACGTGACCCTCCTGCTCGACGCGGGCTCCACCCTGCTCGGCGCCGCCACCGGCTACGACCCGCCGGAGCCCAACCCGAACGACGCGTACCAGGACTTCGGCCACAGCCACTTCCACGACGCGATGATCTGGGGCGAGAACCTGACCAACATCGGCTTCGTCGGCTCGGGTGTGATCGACGGCGGCGGCAACTTCATCACCGGCAACCCCCGGCCGGGCCAGGCCGACAAGCTCATCTCGCTGACCCGCTGCGACGGCCTGGTGGTGGCCGGGATCACGCTACGGCGCGGTGGCCACTTCGCGATGCTCATCAACGGCTGCAACCACGTCTTCTCGGATCACCTGACCATCGACACGGCCAGCGACCGGGACGGCTGGAACATCATCAGCACCCGCAACGTGTTCATCAGCAACGCCAACATCGCCGCCAACGACGACGCGCTGGCCTTCAAGAGCGACTGGGCGCTGGGCGAGACCCTGCCGAACGGCAACGTCATCGTGACCAACTCCGCCCTGTCGGCGCGCTGCTGCAACGCGCTGATGTTCGGCTCCGAGACCTGCGGCGACTTCTCCAACTACCTGTTCTCGCACATCACGATCACCGGCGCCGGCAAGTCGGGGCTGGGCATGGTGTCGATGGACGGTGCCCATATCTCCAATGTGCACTACAACGACATCACGATGTCCGGCACGGCGTCGCCGATCATGGAGAAGGTCGGGACGCGGCGGCGCTGCGGCAACAACCCGGGTATCGGCAGCATCACCGACATCCACTACAGCAACATCACCGGCACGACCGCCGGGGTGTTCAGCCCGACGCTCTGGGGCCAGCCGGGCCACGAGGTCAGCGACGTCACGTTCCACAATGTCCACCTGACCCTGCCGGGTGGGCGTCCGGCGATGGACCCGAACGTCGTGCCGGCGGACAACGGCGACTACAACCCGAACGGCCTCGCCACCCGTCCCGCGTACGGGTTCTACCTTCACCACGTCAACGGGATCACCTTCGCCGACAGCTCGTTCGACCTGGCCGCCGACGACGCGCGGCCCGCCTTCATCGTGAACGCC
>DASXRB010000070.1:0-3717 GCA_036506875.1 Kribbellaceae bacterium
TACCAGGCGCAGGGCGCCGCGGCGCCGAACGCGACGCTGCTGCACCGGCCGGACCGCGCGGTGATCGTCTTCGAGGGCCCGCTGCTGGAACTGCTCGACGCCGGCGAGCTGACCGCGGTGTGCGGGCACGAGCTCGCGCACCGGCTGCTGTGGACGCTCGACGACGGCGGCTACCTCGGCGCCGACCGGCTGCTCGACGCGGCGGCGGGCGACGGCCGCACCCCGCACCTGTACCTGGAGACCGCGCGCCGCTGGTCGATGGCCTGCGAGCTGTACGCCGACCGCGGCGCCCTGGTCGCTTGCGGGGACCTTCGTACGACGATCGGCGCGCTGCTGAAGGTGTCGACCGGCCTGTCCGCGGTCGACCCGGACGCCTATCTGCGGCAGGCCGGCGAGCTGGACCTGACCACCGGCAGCCGGGCGGGCAGCCACCCGGAGGGCGTCGCCCGGGCCTGGGCGCTGCGCGGCTGGCTCGACGGTCTCGATGTGGAGACGGTGCTGACCGGGCCACTGGACGTGGACGCGCCGGACCTGGTCGACGCGCGGTACCTGCGGCAGCTGGCCGGGGTGTTCGCGATGCACGCGGCCGCGGACCCGGCGCTGGCCACCGACGCGGTGCGGGTGCACGCTGCCGGGTTCTTCGACCCGCCGCCGCCGGCCGGCGTACCGGCTCCGGGCGGGCCGCTGCCGCGGGTCGACGAGGCCTGGCGGCCGCCGTCGGCCGACGACGAGCCGATGCCGGCGATGCGGTCGGTGGCGGCGTCGACGCGGTCGTTCCTGAGCTACCTGCTGCTGGACCTGGCGACGGTCGACCCGGAGACCGGGGACGACGGGCTGACCGCGATGATCGCGCTGGCCCGGCGGGCCGGGATCGGGCGGGAGTTCGAGGACCTCGCCGACGACGAGCTCGGCTGGACCGACAGGCACCGCGCGAAGCTGGCGGCCGCGGCGGACGAGCTGGCCGGGAGCACGCGATGAGCCCGGCGGGTCGTCGTACGAGGTGGTCGGCGATGAGCGCGGCGGGGCTGGTCGCGCTCGCGGTGGAGTCCGGCGGGCTGTCGAACGACGCGTTGCTGGCGTCGGTGCTGCCGCTGTTCCGGCAGACCGCGGACATCCACGACCGCGGCCTGGTCGCGCCGCTGCGCGGGATCGACCGGATCGACGCCGACGAGCAGTCCCGGCTCGGGTTCGCACCGGAGCTGGCGTCCCGGGCGGTGCTCGCGCCGGCGGAGCTGGAGGCCCGCGAGCAGCGCCGCTCCGCGGCCGTCGACGTGGTCAGCCACCAGCACCTGCGGACCGACTTCGGCAGCGGATCGTCCGGCCCGCAGGTGCAGGTCGTCGAGCCCACGCCGGACGCGGTCACGGCGCCGGTGCTGGTGCCGGGGTGGCAGAGCTGGGAGCACGTGGTCGGGCACCACGACCCGCTCACCGACCTGTTCAGCCTCGGGCAGCTGCTGATCGCGCTCGGCTGCGGGCTGGACCTGAGCCGCACCGAGGACGTCGCCCGGCTGATCGTTGCCCGCGGCAACCTGCATGCGCTGAACCCGGAGCTGCACCCGGTGATCGCGGCCTGCGCCAACGAGCTGGCCGAGCCGGACCGGCACCGCCGCGGCCAGGACCTGCGGTCGGTGGTCTCGCGGCTGGAGAACTACCGGGACCAGCCGGTCGACTTCGACGTGACCGCGGTGACCCGCGGCGCGGGCGATCGTCGTACCGCCGTCCTGACCGCGCTGCGCGACCGGCTGTTCGACTTGTCGCGGCGCAACCGGTTGGTGCACTTCCGGCACACCGCGCAGACCCTGAACCTCACCGAGGCGTCGGTGCCGCTGATGCTCGACGTGCGCAACATCCGCGCCGAGCACCTGTTCACGTGGAACCCGGCGCTGGCCGGGAAGCTGGCCGGCGGGGGCACGCAGGCGCTCGGGCGGTGGCTGCGGTACGACGAGGCGCCGTACACCGCGACCGCGCTGGACAACCTGATCTCCACCGCCCGCCGGGACCGGGCCGAGTACGGGCAGGACCAGTTGCGCCTCGTCCCGGCCTTCCTGCGCTGGCACGACCTGAAGAACGACCCCGGCACCCGGCTCACGTCACCGCTGCTGCTGGTCACGGTGGAGCTGGCCAAGAAGCGCGGGGTGCGCGACTCGTACACACTGCGGGTCGCGGACCTGGTCGCCGAGGTGAACCCGGCGCTGCGCCGGCACCTGCACCAGCTGTACGGGATCACGCTGCCGGAGCGGGTCGACCTGACCGAGGGCGACGCGGTCGCCGGCCTGCACGCGCTGCTCGCGGCCGAGATCGCCCGGACCGAGCCGGGGCTCACGCTGCACCTGCGGGACCGGCCGCGGATCGACCTGGTCCGGCACCGGGCGCAGCTGCGGCTGCGCAGCTACCGGCGCCGCCAGCACGGGAACCGGGCCGGCGAGTTCGGCACCCGGCAGTACGCGTACTCCTACCGGCGGTCGGACTACCAGCCGCTCGGCGTGCAGATCTTCCGCACCCAGCTGTGCCACACCGCGCTCCCCGTCGGGGTCTACCTCGGCGACGAACCCCGCAGTCCGTCGATGGCCGCGGGCACACTGGGCACGGATCTCTACGCCCTCGACCACGGCACCGACGGCAGCCCGTACTCGTGGGACGTCGACCTGTGCGCGGTGACGCTGGCGAACT
Organism: Kribbellaceae bacterium; assembly: GCA_036506875.1. Classification (GTDB taxonomy): domain Bacteria; phylum Actinomycetota; class Actinomycetes; order Propionibacteriales; family Kribbellaceae; genus DASRHY01. The sequence continues at coordinate 2,671 of DASXRB010000070.1, forward strand.
TCAACTACCGCACGCTCGGGCTGGTGCGCGACTACGACGAGCTGCTCGCCGGAGACCGGTCCTGCGCGTCGTTCGACCAGCTGTTCTCCGACGAGCCGCGGCCGCTGGCCACCGAGGCGCCGGACCTGCCCCTGGCCGACCGGCATCTCGTCGTACCGGCCGACGGGTCCCAGGTCGCGGCGATCGCGCGGGCGCGGCGCGGCGACAGCCTGGTCATCCAGGGGCCGCCCGGCACCGGCAAGTCGCAGACGATCACGAACATGATCGCGGACTTCGTGGCGCGCGGGCAGCGGGTGCTGTTCGTCTGCCAGAAGCGCGCGGCGCTGGATGTGGTGCACTCGCGGCTGGCGGCGCGGCACCTGGACGAGCTGTGCACGCTGATCCACGACACGCAGGCGGACAAGAAGGCGTTCGTGCACGGGCTGCGCGACACCTACGAGGCCTGGCTGGACGCGGGCAACGACCTGGACGCCCTGTCGGTACGACGGGCCGCCGCGGTGGCCCGGGTGGAGAGCCTGCTCAGCACGGTCAGCGCGTTCGAGAGCGCGCTCGCGGGCGCCGGTGGTACGGCGGTGGACGACGCGGCCCACTCCGGACCGTCGCTGCGCGAGGTGGTGGACCGGCTGGTCGAGCTCCGGGCGCACCGGTGGGGTGTGGACCTGACGGCCGGCGAGCGGCGGTTGCTGCCGGAGCCGGCGGACTGGTGGCAGGGGCGGCACGCGGTCGCCGCGGTGGCGGCGGCGCTGCCTGCCGGTACGACGAGCTTCGCCGCAAGCCCGCTCAGCGTGGTCGTCCCGGAGCTGTGGGCGTCACCGGCGGCGGACGCCGAGATCCCGGCGCGGGCCGGCGCGGCGCAGTCCGCGTGGGCGCAGGTCGCCGCGGCCGTCGACGCGCTCGCCGCCCGCGAACCCTGGGCCGCCGCGCTGCACGAGGAGAGCATCGACCGGCTGCGCGAGCTCGCCGGGCTCGGCCGGACGGTCGGTCCGCTCGCCGACCGCGGCCGCGCCTCCGCCCTCGACCCGGCCTCGCCGGCCGCCCGGGCGTTGC
>DASXRB010000071.1:0-15137 GCA_036506875.1 Kribbellaceae bacterium
CGGTCGTGCATGTCGATGGCACCGCCCGGATCCAGACCGTCGACCGCGCCGGCGAGCCCTTGCTGGCAAGGCTTCTGGACAGCTTCGAGGCGCTGACCGGGCTGCCGGTGCTGGTGAACACCAGCCTGAACACCGCCGGGCGGCCGATGGTGGACAGCCCGGCCGACGCGCTGGAGCTGTTCGGATCCGCGCCGCTGGACCTGCTCATGCTCGGGCCGCACCTGGTCCGGCGGGGTGAGGCGTTCGGGAAGGCGGCGGACCGGTGACGTCGTGGTCCGTCGTGGTTCCGACCGTCGGGCGCGACACCCTCCGCGAGCTGCTGGCCGATCTGGCCGGACAGCCGCACCGGCCCGATCGTGTGGTCGTGGTCGACGACCGCCGGGACCCGGCCGCCGCGCTGGACGTCACTCAGTTTCCGGGGGCAATCGTGCTCGTCGGTGATGGCCGTGGCCCGGCCGCGGCCCGCAACGCCGGCTGGCGCTCGACCGACACGGAGTGGGTGGTGTTCCTCGACGACGACGTCCGGCTGCCGGGCGACTGGAGCGCCGGGCTGCTCCAGGACCTCGACGCGGCCGAACGCGACGACGGGCCCGGCGCGCGGGTCGGCGGCGTGCAGGGCCGCATCGTCGTCCCGCTACCGGCCGGGCGCGCACCGACCGACTGCGAGCGGAGCACCGCCGCGCTGGAGGACGCACGGTGGGCGACCGCCGACATGGCCTACCGGCGGCGCGCTCTGCAGCTGACCTGTGGCTTCGACGAACGCTTTCCACGCGCTTACCGCGAGGATGCCGACCTCGCGCTGCGGGTCCGGCAGGCCGGCTGGATGTTGCGGCGCGGCACCCGGCACGTGCTGCACCCGGTACGCCGTGAGGATTTCTGGGTCAGCGTGCGCGCGCAGCGCGGCAACTCCGACGACGCCCTGATGCGGGCCCTGCACGGCCCGTTCTGGCGGTCGCTGGCAGGATGCCCGCGGGGCCGATTCGGCTGGCACGTGGTCACCGTGCTCGCGGGGGTGGTGGCCGTGGCCGCCGGCCTGCGTGCCGCCGGGGGCCGTGCGCCGGTACGACGCGGCGCCCGGCGCACCGCGTCGGCCGCGGCACTGACCTGGACGGCGTTGACGGCAGACCTGACCCGGCGGCGGATCGCTCCTGGCCCGCTGACCACCGGCGAGATCGCCCGGATGGCCGTCACGTCGGTCGTGATCCCGCCGGCCGCCGTCTGGTACCGGCTGCGGGGCGGGCTCCGCCACCGGCGGGTCGCGCCGTGGCCCGGCCCGGTGCGCGCGGTGCTCTTCGACCGCGACGGCACCCTGATCCACGATGTGCCCTACCTCGGCGATCCCCACCGGGTCGAGCCGGTCGACGGCGCGGCAGCGGCCGTACGGCGGCTGCGCGACGCCGGGATCGCCGTCGGCGTGGTGACGAACCAGTCCGGTGTCGGTCGCGGGTTGATCAGCCCCGAGCAGATGGCCGCGGTGAACCGGCGCGTGGACGAGCTGGTCGGGCCGTTCCGGACCTGGCAGGTGTGCCCGCACGGCCCGGACGACGCTTGCTCGTGCCGCAAGCCCGAGCCGGAGATGGTGCTGGCGGGCGCCGCCGCGCTCGGCGTACCCGTCCGACAGGTCGCGGTGGTCGGTGACACCGGCATGGACCTGCGCGCCGCCGAGGCCGCCGGAGCCCGTGCGGTGCTGGTGCCGAACGGCGTCACCCGGCCGGACGAGGTCGCCGCGGCCCCGGTCGTGGTCGCCGATCTCGCCGCCGCGGTCGACTACCTGCTGCGCTGCGGTGCGGACGCGTGCGGGGAGGGCGGCCGGTGATGGAGACGGTGCTGGTGACCCGTACCGACAACGACGGTGACGTGCTGCTGGCCGGCCCGGCGATCCGCGCCGTCGCCGCGCACGCCGGGCACGTGGTGCTCCTCGTGGCGCCGTCGGGAGAGCAGGCCGCGCGGATGCTGCCCGGGGTGAGCGACGTGCTGGTGTGGCCGTGTCCGTGGAGCGGGTTCGATCCGCCGCCGGTGGACGCGACGACGACCGCGGCGCTGGTCGACACGATCCGCGCGGAAGGCTTCGGCCGCGCGCTGGTCCTGACGTCGTACCACCAGAGTGCGCTGCCGATGGCGCTGCTGCTGCGGCTGGCGGGCGTCAGGTACATCGCGGCCGTCAGCGAGGACTACCCCGGTTCGCTGCTCGATCTGAGGCACCGGTGCGCGGGCGGACACGAGGTGGAGCGGGCGCTTTCGCTGGCGGCGGCTTGCGGCTACCGGTTGCCCGGCCGGGACGACGGCCGGCTCGCGGTCCGCTCCCCGCTGCCGGCGGTTTCGTTGCCTGAGACACCTTTCGTGGTGGTGCACCCGGGTGCGTCCGTGCCCGCACGCGCGCCCGAGCCCGATCACGCGCGGGCGATCGTGCGAGCCCTGCGCGCCGCCGGCTGGCACGTCGTGGTCACCGGTTCGGCCACCGAGCGCGACCTGACCGCGGCGGTCGCCGCCGACGGTGCGGAGGACCGCGGGGGCCGGACGTCGTACCGGGAGCTGGCGGCGGTGCTGCGGGCCGCGGACTGCGTGGTGGCCGGCAACACCGGCCCGGCGCACCTGGCCGCGGCGGTCGGCACCCCGGTGGTGTCGCTGTTCGCTCCGGTCGTGCCGGCCGCGCGGTGGGCGCCGTGGGGCGTGCCCGCGGTGGTCCTCGGCGACCAGCAGGCGGCGTGCCGCGACACCCGCGCCCGCGAGTGCCCGCTGCCCGGTCACCCGTGTCTTTCCGGCGTGACGCCCGACGAGGTGGTCAACGCGGTCACCAAGCTGACCCAGGAGGTGGCGCGGTGAACGTCCTGGTCTGGCACGTGCACGGCTCGTGGCTGACCTCGCTGGTGCGGGGCCGGCATCGTTATCTGGTCCCGGTGCTGCCGGACCGGGGCCCGGACGGGCGCGGCCGGGCCCGGACCTTCGACTGGCCCGACCGGGTGCGCGAGCTGTCCCCGCAGCAGCTGCGCGACGCGCCGATCGACGTGGTGGTGCTGCAGCGCCCGCACGAGCTGGAGCTGCTGCGGGACTGGACCGGCCGCCGCGCCGGCGTGGACCTGCCCGCGGTGTACGTCGAGCACAACACCCCGCGCGGTGACGTCGCCGGGTGGCGCCATCCGCTGGCCGACCGCGCCGACATCCCCGTCGTGCAGGTGACCCGGTGGAACAGCGTCATGTGGGACACCGGCCGCGCGCCCACCATGGTGGTAGAGCACGGTGTGCCGGACTACGGCGACCGGTACACCGGTGACCTGGGCTCGCTCGCGGCCTGCGTGAACGAGCCGTTGCGGCGCTGGCGGGTGGCCGGCACCGACCTGCTGTGCCGGGTCGCGGACCGGCTGCCGGTCGCCGTGTTCGGCATGGGGACAGCCGCGCTCGCCGGGAAGGCGCGGCTCGACGCCTGGTACGACGTCCCGCAGGCCGAGCTGCACACCCTGATGCCGCGGCACCTGGCGTACCTGCATCCGTACCGCTGGACGAGTCTCGGCCTGTCGCTGGTGGAGGCGATGACGCTCGGCATGCCTGTGCTGGTGCTGGCCGCGACCGCGGCCCCGGAGTCGGTGCCGCCCGGTGCCGGTCTGGTGTCGAACGACGTCGACGCCCTGGTCTGCCGCGCGCGGCAGTGGCTCACCGACCGGGACGAGGCACGTGCGTGCGGCCAGGCCGGCCGTGCGTACGCGCTGCGCCGGTTCGGGCTGCAGAGGTTCCTCGATGACTGGGACCACGTCTTCAAGGAGGTCACCCGATGAGGATTGCGATGGTGTCGGAGCACGCCAGCCCACTGGCAGTGCTCGGCGGTGCCGACGCCGGCGGCCAGAACGTCCACGTCGCCGCGTTGTCCCGTGCTCTGGCCGCGCGTGGTCACACCGTCGAGGTGTACACCCGCCGCGACGACCCCGACCGGCCCGAGCGGGTGCCCCTCGGTGGCGGGGTGGACGTCGTCCACGTCCCGGCCGGTCCGCCCCGCCCGCTGCCGAAGGACGACCTGCTGCCCTACATGGGCGCGTTCGGTGACTGGCTCGCGTCGCGCTGGCGGGCCGCGCCGCCGGACGTGGTGCACGCGCACTTCTGGATGTCCGGCGTGGCCTGCATGACCGCGTGCCGCACGGTGCCGTTCCCGCTGGCGCAGACGTTCCACGCTCTCGGCGTGGTGAAGCGCCGCCACCAGGGAGCGAAGGACACCAGCCCGCTCGACCGGCTCGACATCGAAACGGCGCTCGCGAGAACCGCCGACGCCGTGATCGCGACCGCCACCGACGAGGTCCGTGATCTGCTCGCGCTGGGTGCGCCGGCCGAGGCGATGCACGTCGTTCCGTGCGGTGTCGACCCGGAGCTGTTCGGCCACCCGTACGCGGACGCCCGGTTCGGAGCGCCTTGGTGGCGTGTGGGTCCCGGCGGCCGGATCCTGTCGCTCGGCCGGCTGGTCGAGCGCAAGGGCGTCGGCACTCTGATCGAGGCGCTCGCCTCGGTTCCGGGCGCCGAGCTGGTGGTCGCCGGCGGGCCGTCCGGTGCGGACTACGACTCCGACCCCGAGGTGCGGCGGCTGCGCGCGGTCGCCGAGCGGTGCGGCGTCACCGATCGGGTCCGGCTGGTCGGCGCGGTTCCGCGCGAGCAGGTGCCGGGCCTGCTCCGCTCGGCCGACGTGGTGGGCTGCGTGCCGTGGTACGAGCCGTTCGGGATCGTGCCGCTCGAGGCGATGGCATGCGGCCGCCCGGTGGTCGCGTCCGCGGTCGGCGGGATGCTCGACACGGTCGTCGACGGGGTGACCGGGGTGCACGTGCCGCCCCGTGATCCCGGCACGTTGGCCGGCGTCCTGGGTGACCTGCTCGCCGACCCCGCGCGCCGGGAGGCGATGGGTCGCGCGGGGATGGCGCGAGTCGCTGAGCGCTACACCTGGCCGCGCGTGGCGGCCGACACCGAACACGTCTACGAACAACTGGCGCGCCGCAGTCCGGTGGCGCCGGCCGGCAGGGGGAGGGAAGGCGAATGACCCGATTCGGCACACTGATCGACCACCTGGACGACCTGGGCGACGGCCTGGCGAGTCTGCGCCGCAACGGCCGCGAGATCGACGCCTGGGCGGCCGAGCTCGCCGTGCTGCTGACCGGCGGTGGCCGGTTGCTTGCCGCGGGCAACGGTGGTAGCGCCGCCGAGGCGCAGCACCTGACCGCCGAGCTGGTCGGCCGGTTCGAGACCGGGCGGCCGCCGCTGTCGGCGATCGCGCTGCACGCCGAGACGTCCAGCCTGACCGCGATCGGCAACGACTTCGGGTACGACGAGACGTTCGCGCGGCAGGTCGAGGCGCACGGCCGTCCGGGAGACGTCCTGCTGCTGCTGTCGACCAGCGGGCGCAGCCCGAACCTGCTGGCCGCCGCCGGCCGGGCCCGGCGGCTCGGGCTCCAGGTGTGGGCACTGTGCGGCCGGACGCCGAACCCGCTCGCCGATGCCGCGGACCGGGTGCTGGCCGTCGACACCGAGTCCACGGCCGCGGTCCAGGAGGTGCACCTGGTCGCCGTGCACGCGCTGTGCGCCGGGATCGAGGAGCACCTCGCGCGGCTCGGGGACGCGGTGGCGGTGAACGGATCACGACGGCGCCGGAACCTGCGCGCCGTCGGGGCGGGGGAGGCCGCCCCGTGACCCGGCGGGTGCTTGTCGTCGGCGATGTGCTGCTCGACACCGATATCACCGGCGATGTGCGCAGGGTGTGCCCGGACGCCCCGGCACCGGTCGTCGACGTCGCGGACGCGCACGACCGCGCCGGCGGCGCCGGCCTGGCCGCGACCCTGCTTGCACGACCCGGCGTCACCGTCACGCTGGCCACCGGTCTGGCCGACGACGAGCCGGCCAAGCGTCTGACAGCACTGCTCACCGAGCGGCTGCACACGGCCGCGGTCGTCACCACGCCGGGTACCCGGTGCAAGACCCGGGTGCGCAGCGCCGGCCAGTCGCTGCTGCGGCTGGACACCGACCCACCGTTCGGTGATGGCGTGCTGCCGTGCGACACCGGGCTCCTGCGGGAACTGCTCGCCGACGCCGACGCCGTGCTGGTGTCCGACTACGCCGGCGGGGTGGCCGCGCACCCGGAGGTGCGGGCAATGCTGGCCCGCTGGTGCGACCGGCTGCCGGTCGTGTGGGACCCGCACCCACGCGGCGCGCCGCCGATCGCGGGGGTGGCGGCCGCCACCCCGAACCGCGCCGAGGCCGTCCACTTCCACGGACCGGGCCGCCTCGACGTCGTCGCCCGGGGCCTGTGCGATGCCTGGGCCTGCTCGGCGGTCGCCGTCACCGACGGTGCCAACGGGGTGTTCACCGCGACCGGCAGCGGGGTGACGTACACGCCGGTGCCGGCCCGGCATCCCGGCGACTGCTGCGGCGCGGGCGACCGGTTCGCCGGCACCCTCGCCGCGGAGCTGGCCGCCGGGGCGGACCCGGTCACCGCCGTGCGGACCGCGGTCGCCGACACCGCCGACTGGCTGAGCGCCGGCGGCGTGTCCGCGCGGGCGTCCGGCGCAGTGGTTGCCACGGGCAACGACGATACGCTGACGCTGGTCCGCCGCACCCGCGCGGCCGGCGGCACCGTCGTGGCCACGGGCGGCTGCTTCGACGTCCTGCACGCGGGCCACGTCGCGAGCCTCGAGGCCGCCGCCCGGCTCGGTGACCTGCTGGTCGTACTGCTGAACTCCGACGACAGCGTGCGCCGGCTCAAGGGCCCCGGCCGCCCGGTCCAGTGCGCGGCCGACCGCCGCCGGGTGCTGCAGTCGCTGGCCTGCGTCGACGCGGTGGAGATCTTCGACGGCGACGACCCCCGGGACCCGCTGCGATGGTTGCGGCCCGACATCTGGGCCAAGGGCGGCGACTACCGGGAGACGTCGTTGCCGGAGGCGTCGACCGTCGCGTCGTGGGGCGGCCGCGTCGTCTTGCTGCCGTATCTGGAGGGCCGCTCGACCACTCGCATCCTGACCCGTCCGGAAGGTGATCGCTGATGACATCCATGCTGGAACGAGTCGCCGTCACCGGCGGCGCGAGCGGTCTCGGCGCCGCCGTCGTCGACGCGGTCCGCAAGCACGGCGGCAGTGCCGTCGCGCTCGACCTGCGCCCGGCCGGCGCCGACGTGCCGTGGGTCGAGGTCGACCTCGCGGACCCGGCCGCCGCCGAGCCGGCGCTGCAGGCGGCCGAGGACCGGATCGGGCCGCTCACCGGCCTGGTCACCGCCGCCGGCATCGACGCCTGCGGCCGGATCGAGGACGTCCCGCTGCCGGACTGGGTACGCGTCGTCCAGGTGAACCTGATCGGCACCGCGGCGGTCGCCCGGGCCGCCGTCCCACGGCTCGAACGCTGCCGCGGCCGCATCGTCACTGTCGCCTCCACCCTGGGCCTGCGGGCGCTGAGCGACGCGACCGCGTACTGCGCCTCCAAGTTCGGCGTGGTCGGCTTCAGCCGGGCACTCGCGGTGGAGACCGCCGGGCGGGTCGGTGTGACGCTGCTGATACCCGGCGGGATGCGAACGCCGTTCTTCGACGGGCGTCCGGATCAGTACCGGCCGGCGCAGGACGCCGATCTCGCCGACCCGGCGGTCGTCGCCGACGCCGTCGTCCACGCCCTGGAGCAGCCGCCCGGCGTGGAGATCCGTGAGCTGGTGGTGTGCCCGTCGACCGAGCCGTCCTGGCCGTGACCGGTACCCCGGTCCTGGTTCTGCGTGCACTCGGGCTGGGCGACGCGCTCACCGCCGTACCCGCCCTGCGCGGTCTGCGGCGGACGTACTCCGGCCGCGACCTGCTGCTCGCCGGCCGCCCCGAGGTCTCCGGGTGGCTGCGTGACCAGGGTTTCGCGGACGGTGTCCTGCCGGTCGACGGGCTCAGCGCGGCCCCGCCGGGCCGGCTGCTCGGCCGTCACCGCGCGGTCAACCTGCACGGGCGCGGACCGCACAGCCACCGGCTGCTGCAGGCCGGCCGGCCCGAGGAGCTGGTCGCCTTCGACTGCCCGCCCGCCGGTCACGCCGCGCCGTCGCGGTGGCGCGCCGACGAGCACGAGGTACGACGCTGGTGCCGGCTGCTCACCGAGCACGGCATCCCGTGTGACCCGGCCGACCTGCGCCTCGACCCGCCCACCGGGCCGGTCGTACCGCACGGCGCGATCGTGATCCACCCCGGCGCCGCGAGCCGCTCCCGGCAGTGGCCACCGGCGCGCTGGGCCGCCGTCGCCGCTGTCCTCGCGACCGGGTCGGCGGCCTTCGGCGCGGCGGACCCGTCGCCGATCGTGCTCACCGGCGGAGCCGCCGAGCGCGGGCTGTGCCATACCGTGGCGCTGGCCGCCGGTGTCGCGTGCGCCGACCTGAGCGGCCGCCTCGGGCTGGACGACCTCGCCGCGGTCGTCGCGCACGCCCGGCTGCTGCTCAGCGGCGACACCGGCGTCGCCCACCTGGCCACCGCCTACGGCACGCCTTCGGTGACCCTGTTCGGACCGACGCCACCGCGCCACTGGGGACCCCTGATCGACACCGAGCGGCACATCGTCGTGTACGCCGGCGCCGGGACCGGCGACCCGCACGCCGCCGGGCCCGATCCGGCCCTGCTGCGGATCACGGTCGCGGACGTGGTCTCGGCCGCGCGGCGAGCGGTCAGGCCTGTTGAGCCAGCACGCCGCGGAACCAGTCCACGGTAGAACGCAGTCCGTCCGTCCAGGTCACCCGTGGCTGCCAGCCGAGCAGCTGCCGGGCAAGGGTGGTGTCGGGCCGTCGTACCGCGGGATCGTCGACCGGCCGCTCGACGAAGCGCACGGGCGACCGGCTGCCGGTGACGGCGATGACGTCGCGCGCGATGTCCAGCACCGACCGCTCGTCGGGGTTGCCGATGTTCACCGGGCCGGCATGGCCGCTGTACGCCAGCCGCAGCGCCCCGGTGACGAGGTCGTCGACGTAGCACACCGACCGGGTCTGCGAACCGTCGCCGGCTACCGTCACCGGCTCGCCCGCGAGCGCCTGCCGGATGAACGTCGGGATCGCCCGGCCGTCGTCGGGGCGCATCCGCGGGCCGTAGGTGTTGAAGATCCGCACGATCGCGGTGTCCAGGTCGGCGCTGTTCCGGTAGGCGGTGGTGAGCGCCTCGGCGTACCGCTTCGCCTCGTCATAGACGCCGCGCGGACCGATCGGGTTCACGTGACCCCAGTACGACTCCGGCTGCGGGTGCACCTGCGGGTCGCCGTACACCTCCGACGTCGACGCGAGCACGAACCGCGCACCCTTCTCCTTCGCCAGGCCGAGTGCGTGCCAGGTGCCGATCGCGCCGACCTTGAGGGTCTGGATCGGCAGCTGCAGGTAGTCCACCGGCGACGCCGGACTGGCGAAGTGCAGTACCAGGCTCACCCGGCCGGGCACGTGCAGGAACTCCGTGAGGTCGCAACGGGTGCAGGTGAACCCCGGCCGCCCCATCAGGTGCGCGACGTTCGCCGGCGACCCGGTCAGGAAGTTGTCCAGGCACACCACCTCGGCGCCTTGCGCGAGCAGCCGCTCACACAGATGGCTGCCGAGGAACCCCGCGCCCCCTGTCACCACCACCCGGCCCTCGTTCACGTCCGGCCACCCGTGCGCTGCCTCACCTCCGACCGGTGCCCTCCCAGGGTGTGGTCAAACCGTCGCCGGCGACGGTTTGCCTCGCACGCTCCAGGGCACGGGCGACGGCACTCGCACCGAGAGGAGACGACCGCCGAGGAGGCGCTGCGCGTCATGGCCGAGCACCAGGTGCGGCGCCTGCCGGTCATCGACGGTCACACCCTGGTCGGGATCATCGCGCAGGCCGACATCGCGCGTGCGCTGCCGAATGCCGCGACCGGCGCCGTCGTCCAGGACGTGTCCGGCTGACGATCGCCTGGAGCGCCGTGCTCAGTGTTCGGCGTGGCGTGACCAGACGAAGCAGTAGATCCCGAAGCAGGCGATGCCGGCGGCGATCAGAGTGAGCAGGACCGGCCCGGCGGGCTGGTCGCGCACGGTGCGCAGGGCGGTGTCGAGCCCGCCGGCCTTGTCGGGGTCGTACCCGACCGCGGCCCAGCCGACCAGCGCCCCGGCGATCGAGAGCGCGACCCCCTTCGCGGCGTAGCCGACGCGACCGAGTGTGACGGTGGCCGGCGGCACGTCCGGCGCGAGGTCGTAGGTGAAGTTCGCCGTGAACGCCTTGTAGACGTGGTAGACGCCGACGGCGATGATGATCAGCCCGGCCGCGGTGACGAGCACCCGGCCGAACGGTTCGGCCAGGAGCCGGGCGGTGACACCCTGCTCCTCGCCCGAGCCGCCGGAGGAGGATCCGGCCGCGGTGGTGGCGGCGCTGATCCCCAGCGCCAGGTAGACCACCGCCCGCGCGACCGACGACAGCCGCTTGGCCGCCCGCCGGGCACCGTGCAGCGCGCGATGGCCCGCGGCGGCCTCGAGCGTCTGCCACAGGACCAGGGCGAACAGGCCGATCGCGACCACCCACAGCAGTACGCCGCCCAGCGGCTTGTCGGCCAGTTCCTGCAGCGCGCCACGCTGCGAAGCCTCCTCGTCACTGTGACCCCAGGCGAGCTGGCCGGCGACCCAGCCGATCAGCAGGTGCACCAGGCCGTAGGCCACCAGTCCGGTCGTGACGAGCCAGCGGCCCAGCGGGCTACGCCGGGCCTGGACACCGGCCGGCCGGGCGCCGTTCACGAACGGGATCCGGCCCGCGCCGTGACGTCGCCGCCGGATCCGCCGGGCCGGTACGAGACGCGTTCGGCGATCGATCCGTCGGGATCGCGCACGATGTGGTCCACGCCGTACCAGCGGGCGACGATCGCCCCCTTGCTGACCTGCCGTTCACGACTGCCCCCGACCGAGAACGGCGTGCGGCTGCGCCGCCACCGGGTCTTCCAGACCCCGCGCTCACAGTAGGTCTCTATGTCATCGATCATCTGTTTCCATCCTGCGTCGAGCGGCGCCCACCGGCTCCGCGTCACTCCAGTACCCCGCATCCCCCGCGCCACGCGCCCGCCCGGGTCTTGGCTGTGGAGGCGGACCGTGTGCCTGTCGACCGTCCTGGGCACCGGGCGGGTATGCGCATCACCGACACCAGTGACCTGTGGTGGAAGACGGCCATCGTGTACTGCCTGGACGTCGAAACGTTCTTGGACTGGAACGACGACGGATCGGGTGACCTGGCCGGACTGGCACAGCGGATCGACTACCTCGCCGACCTCGGTATCACCTGCCTGTGGCTGATGCCGTTCTACCCGACACCCGACAGCGACGACGGCTACGACATCACCGACTTCTACGGTGTCGACGGCCGGCTCGGCACGCACGGTGACCTCGTCGAGGTGATCCGCACGGCCAACGACCGCGGTATCCGGGTGATCGCCGACCTCGTCGTCAACCACACGTCCGACCGGCACCCGTGGTTCCGGTCCGCGCGCGCCAGCCGGGAGTCGCCGTACCGCGACTTCTACGTGTGGCGCGACGAACCCGGTGAGGAGGCGGCGCCGGTGTTCCCCGACCAGGAGAAGAGCGTCTGGGCCTTCGACGAGAAGGCCGGACAGTACTACCTGCACCGGTTCTACGAGTACCAGCCGGATCTCAACATCGCCGATCGCGCCGTGCGGGACGAGATCTCCCGGGTGATCGGGTTCTGGCTGCAGGTCGGGCTGGCCGGCTTCCGGGTCGACGCGGTCCCGTTCCTGCTCGAGACCCTCGGCGTCGACCATGCGAAGGCCCGGCTGGGCGATCCGCACGCCTACCTGCGGGAGCTCAGAGCGTTCGTCTCGCGCCGGTCCGGCGAGGCGATCCTGCTCGGAGAGGTGAACCTGCCGCATGCCGACCAGGAGCGGTTCTTCGGTGGCGAGGACGGCGACGAGCTGACCATGCAGTTCGACTTCATCACCATGCAGCGCCTGTACCTGTCGCTGGCCCGGCAGGACGCCGGCCCGGTCCGCGAGGCGCTGCTGCAACGCCCGCAGATCTCGCCGGACGTGCAGTGGGCGACCTTCGTCCGCAACCACGACGAGCTGACCCTGGACAAGCTCACCGACGCGGAACGGAAGGAGGTGTTCGAGGCGTTCGGGCCGGAACCGCGGATGCAGGCGTTCGGCCGGGGTCTGGTACGACGCCTGCCGCCGATGCTCGACGGCGACCCGCGCCGGCTGCGGATGGTCTACAGCCTGCTGTTCTCGTTGCCGGGCACGCCGGTGCTGTTCTACGGCGAGGAGATCGGCATGGGCGAGAACCTGGACGTCGAAGGCCGGTCCGCGGTCCGCACCCCGATGCAATGGACGAGCGGCAAGAACGGCGGTTTCTCCACCGCGCGGCCGTCGCGGCTGCCGGCACCCGTCGTGACCGGCGCGTTCGCGCCCGAGCATGTGAACGTCGCCGACCAGCGCCGCGATCCCGAGTCGCTGCTGAACTTCATGAAGCTGCTGACCCGCCGGTACCGCGACTGTCCCGAGCTCGGCTGGGGACGGTTCGAGATCCTGGACCAGCCCCACGACTCGGTCCTCGCGCACTCGTGCACCTGGGACGACGGCTGCCTCGTCGCCGTGCACAACCTCGGGCCCGAACCCCTGATCGTGCCCCTCCGCCTCGACCAGGAGCCGGGCCGGACCTTGTTGGTCGACCTGCTCGGCGGCGGTACGACACAGGTCGGTCCGGACGGTACGGCGGAGATCTCGCTGGATGGCTACGGCTATCGCTGGTTGCGGTTGACCGACGACGCCGAGCGCCGCTTGGTCTGAGACCCGGCCAGATGGTGTCGCGGCGCCGGCGGTGTCGCGGTCGACGGCTCGCCGGGTTCGGTGAGGGCTTCGGCGGTCGGTGTCCCCCACGGCTCCAGGATCAGATGACGGCGCAGATGAAGGATGGTCTCGCGGAGGACGGCGGCGATCGGAAGGGCGATCAGCGCGCCGGTGATGCCGCCCAGGCGGGCGCCCAGCAGCAGCGCGAGGATGACCAGCAGCGGGTTGATGCGCAGCTGATGCCCGAAGATCTGCGGTGCCACCAGATGCCCCTCGAGCTGCTGCAGCACGATGAACACGATCACCAGCCACAGGGCCGTCAGGGGGTCGCCCTGCAGGAGCGCGACGGCGATGGGCGGAACCGCGCCCAGCACCGGGCCCAGGTAGGGGATGAGCTCCATCAGCCCGTAGAAGACGCCGAAGAACAGCGCGTAGCTGCGGCCGGCCGGAAACACGCCGAAAGTGCCTAGCAGCCACAGCACCAACCCGGCGCTCGCCCCCATGATCGCGCTGAACGCCAGCTGGGCGCGCACGTAACCCGACACCGCGCGCTGCACCCGTGTCGGGTAGTCGTCGTCATCGGTGCCGTCGCCGGCCGGCATGATCCGGCGCGCCAGGGCGCCGATCTGCGCCCCGTGGGCGAGCATGTAGATGCTGACCACCAGTGTGACCACCACGGCGAGACCGGCCTCCGCGACAGCGGTGACGAGGTCCCCGGTGAACGCCACCACGTCACCGGAACCGCGCAGCACCGCGTCCTGCAGCGTCTTCAGCGCGGTCTCGCCGGGAGCCGTGATCTGTACGTCGATGCCGTGCCGCCCGAGCCACTGCTGCAGTCCGATCAGGGACTCGTTGGCCGAGTCGATCAGCGCGGGCAGGTTGTCGCGCAGCTTCAGCACCTGTGCGGTGGCCGGCTGGATCAGCAGCGCGACGACGCCGGTCACCGCCGCGAAGAACCCGACGTACACCAAGCCGATGGCGACGCCGCGCGGCACCCGGATCCGTTGCAGCCAGGCCACCAGCGGGTTCACCACCAGAGCGACCACCCCGCCCACCACGAACAGCATGACCACCGAGGCCGCGGCCTGTGTCACCAGCACCACGATGAACAGCCCGGCGGCGACCGCGGCCGCCTGCACCCACCGAGGCACCACCGTGGCGGAGTGCGGTTGCCGGGACATGACAGGCCAGTACCCGGGCCGGGCGGCGTCAAGCCGCGGCGCCGGCCGTCACCGCGGGCTGAGCAGGGCGCGGGTCTGGCGGGCCATCTCGAGGTCCTCGCGGGCGGCGACGACGCAGACCTCGACCGGGGAGGAGACCCGGCTGATCACGGCGTCCGGCCGCGACGGGACGGTGTTGCGCTCGTCGTCGAGGCGGACACCGAGCCAGCCGAGCCGTTCGCACGCCGCGCGTCGTACCTGCGGTGAGTGCTCACCGGCGCCGCCGGTGAAGACGATCGCGTCGGCGCCGCCCAGCGCGGCGGCCATCCGGGCGATCTCTCCGGTCAGCCGGTGCGCGTACACCGCGAAGGCCAGCCCCGCGCGGGCGTCGCCGCCGTCGCGCGCGGCGAGCACCTCGCGCAGGTCGCCGGAGGTCTCGCTGAGCCCGAGCAGCCCGGACCGGTGCTCGAGCGCGTCGCTCAGCTCGTCCGCGCCGAGCCCGCCCTCGGTCAGCAACCACATCAGCAGCCCGGGGTCGACCGAGCCGGAGCGGGTCGCCATCACCAGACCCTCGACCGGTGTGAACCCCATGCTCGTGTCCACCGAACGGCCGCGCTCGACCGCGCACACGGACGCGCCGGCCCCGAGGTGGCAGGTGACCACCCGCAGGTCGTCGCGGTCCAGCAGCACCGCGGTGCGACGGGCGGCGTAGGCGTGCGACAGGCCGTGGAACCCGTACCGCCGCAGGCCCCAGCGGTCGCGCCACTGCGCGGGCAGCGCGTACGTCGACGACTCGGGCGGCAGGGTGCTGTGGAACGACGTGTCGAAGCACGCGAAGATCGGTGCCTTGGGCAACAGTTTCCGGAGGTGCCGGACCAGGTCGAGCGCGCGGGGCTGGTGCAGCGGCGCGAGCGGGACCAGCTGTTCGAGCTGGCGCTCCACGTCGTCGTCGACGCGTACGGCGCCGCCGTAGCCGCCGCCGTGCACCACCCGGACCGCCACCGCGTCCGTGCCGCCGCCGGCGGCGCGCAGGAAGTCGTCGAGCGCGGCCGGCTCGCCGTGCCAGTCCGTGACGTCGCGCTCCGACACGACGGCGTCGCCGGGGTCGAGGACGCGCAGCTTCAGGCTCGACGAGCCGGGGTTGACCACCAGCAGC
Organism: Kribbellaceae bacterium; assembly: GCA_036506875.1. Classification (GTDB taxonomy): domain Bacteria; phylum Actinomycetota; class Actinomycetes; order Propionibacteriales; family Kribbellaceae; genus DASRHY01. Next base: position 15,067 of record DASXRB010000071.1, read on the forward strand.
ACGTCAGGCACCCCATCGCCAGTCGCGGACCTCGGGCAGGTCCTCGCCGTGCTCGGTGACGTAGGCACGGT
>DASXRB010000072.1:0-2074 GCA_036506875.1 Kribbellaceae bacterium
AGCTCGGCCGCGACCACGCCGTCGACGACCGTGCCGAAGCGGTCCGCCAGCCCGGCCGCGGCCAGCACCTCGGTGCAGTGCCGGCTGGACGAGATCACCGCGACCGCGATCCCGGCCTCCGCGAGCCGGTCCAGCAGCGCCACCGTGCCGGGGAAGGCGCGCACTCCGTCGTGCTGTAGCGCCTCGAGAAAGTACGCGTCCTTGCGGTCCGCGAGCTCGCGGATCCGGTCCGGCGGCAGCCGGAGACCGCGTGAGGCGAGGAAGGCGGTCAGGCCGTCGTGCCGCGGCCGGCCGTCGACGTAGCGGAAGTAGTCCTCGTCGGAGAACTCGCCCTGTCCGAGCAGCTCCTCCAGCATCCGCCGCCAGGCGGCGCGGTGCACCGACGCGGTGTCGGTGACCACCCCGTCGAGGTCGAACACCACCGCGTCGTACCGCTCGGCGTCGAGGACCGGGCGCATCCGCTCACCAGGCGCGGATCCGCCGGCCGGTGACCTCGTCCGGACGGACCACCACGTACAGGTCGCGCTGGCCGCCGGCCCACGGCTCGACGTCGGTCGTCTCGGCCAGCAGGTGCAGCGAGGGCTCGGTGACCACCTCGGCACGGCCGGCGACCATGACGCTCCAGCCCTCGTGCATGCCTTCGTCGATCCGATCGATCTCGAACGTGACGTGCCCGTCGGCGTGCCGGGCGAGCGCGGTCGACGGCGCTGTCCGGATCACCAGCCGGCCGTCGTGCACCGCGAAGTTCACCGGCAGCACCACCAGCTCGTCGCCGCTGGTGAACGCGACCCGGCCGACGCCGCCGCGCTCGAGCAGGTGCCAGCACTCGAGCTGGTCCATCGGCTCCAGCCGCGGCCGCATCGCGGCGGAGCCGTGTCCGGGCGCCTGCTCCGGGACAGCGCCGAGCAGGTCCGAGGCGGTGGTGTCGAGCGCGTCGGCGAGCCGGATCAACGCGCCGCCGGTCAGGGCGACCGGCTGCTGCTCGACCAGGCGCACGAAATCGGGATCCATCCGGGCCCGCTCCGCGACCTGCTCCACGGTCAGGCCGAGCGCCTCGCGGTGCCCGTGGACGCGCCGGGCCAGGTCACCCGGCGTCCGGCCGCCGGTCTCGTCGGTCTGCGGCTGCATAGCTGTCTCCTGTTCGGTTGTCGGCGGCCGTGTTCTCCGTTCAGTCGGCGAACAGGTCGAAGAAGGTCGGGAAGGTGCCGAGCACCCCGAGCCCGATCAGGACGCCGGTGATCGTCAGGACCCGGCGGCTCAGGCCGATCCGGTCCTTGACGGCGAAGTGCAGCACGGCCCAGCTGACCAGCCACACCGCCACGGCGAAGATGGTCTTGCCGGACAACGGCCCGACCCGGCTGTACAGGTCCAGCCAGCCGGACACCTTCGTGCTCGCCTCAGCCGCGGTCGTGGCGACGCCGAGCGCGGTCGCGCCGATCCCGGCGGCGAGCACCGCGGCCGCAGCCGGTCCCTCGAACAGCTGCGCCTCGTCGACCACCTCGGTGCCCACCCTCTTAGTCTTGCTCACCCGCACGTTCTCGCTCATCGCAACTCTCCTCAGTGCACCGGGGCGGCCTTGGTGATCAGCGCGCCGAACGCGCCGGCGACCGCCGCGCTGGCGAAGGCCACCACGAACAGCGTCATCGCGGTACGGCGCAGCCGGTCGCTGCGCGCCATCGCGGCGCCGTAGAACAGGACCAGGAAGGCCACCGTCGTCGCGAGCATCGGGCTCAGCCAGGCGATGTGCTCCTTCCACTCCATGGCGAAGGTGTGCCAGCTCGCGGTCGACGGGTCGGCCAGCAGCACCGACCTCGGGCTCGTCGGCACCTTCTCGCGGTACCAGGGGTAGACCACCCAGGTGCCGGTGATCACCGTCGCCCAGGCGGCGACGGCCATCGTGGTGACACCGAGTTCCAGCCTGCGGGCCGAACCACGCAGCCCCGCACGGGTCTCGACACCAGGGCGCAGCGCGTGCAGCTCGGCCAGCCCGCCGGCGAAGGCGAGCAGGAACAGCGAGCCCAGCACCATGCCATGGATCAGGCCCCACCACTCACGACTCGTGAGTTCCATCGTG
>DASXRB010000073.1:0-2996 GCA_036506875.1 Kribbellaceae bacterium
CGATCGGGTTCGCCGGATCGGCGGTGTTGCTCGCCAAGGAGATCCGCGGACCGACCACGGTGCGCATGCCGGTCAGCCGCTGCAGCTTGATCCCGGTCCAGAACGAACCGAAGAGGATGTACCACTGGCTTCCAGCGCTGAAGACCTGCGGGTCGATCGCGTTGTAGTCGTCACCCTCCTTCGAGGTCAGGATCGGACCGTGGTCGACCCAACTGTCGAGGTCCCCTGGCGTCTTGGTGGTGGCCAGACCGATCGCGGAGCGGTTCGTGCCGAACGAAGAGGCGGCGTAGTAGAGGTAGAAAGTGCCGGCGGACTCGACGACGTGCGGTGCCCACAGGTGCGCAACGTCGTACTGACGCGTCCACTTCGGCAGCGGGATCGCCCCGAGCGACTCCCACGGACCGGCGAGGCTGCCGGTGGACCGGTGGGCGAAGATACCGCCCGGGTCGTTCGGGTTCCGGCGGCCGGTCGAGAACACGTAGTACGTCGTACCGTCCTCGAATAGGGTCGGGTCGTGAACAGGATCGTCGACCGCACCCTCCTGGTAATCACCGACGTCACCGGTCATCGCCAGCTTGCCGTGCAGTGATGCCGCAGACGGCGTCTCAACCTGGGGCTTGTTACAGCTCGCCAGCGCAGCCGTCGCTAGAACGAGGATCATGCAGCCGGCGACCCATCTGGCGCCTGTGTGTTGTCCCATGTCTTCGTCAGCGGGTGACGAACTGCACGGCGGTCCACGCGATCGGCGGCAGCGTGATGGTCGCCGTGCTGCCGTCGAGCCGCACGCTGTCGTTGGGCGTCGGCTGCCACCGGTTCGGCTGATCCGCGGTGTTCGCGGCGTGCCGATCGGCGTCGTACACGCTGACCGATTCGGCCACTGAAACGGGCTGCACGCTGCGCAGATCGACCGACACCTCGACCGGCTCGTCGATCGACCGGTTCACGATGAACAGGGCGAGACGACCGAGGTCCGCGTCGTACGTCGCAACCGAGTCGACGGCCGGCACCGGACCGAATCGCTCCGTGTCCATCTCGGGCGCGACCGTCTCGACCCGCAGCACCTCCCCGGCGGCCAGCCGCGAGGTCAGGGCGAACGGGTAGAAGATCGTCTGCCGCCAGGCCGCACCATCCGGCTCAGTCATGATCGGCCCGATCACGTTGACCAACTGGGCCTGGCAGGCGATCGGGACGCGGTCGCTGTGCCGGAGCAGCGAGATCAGCAGGCCTCCCACCACGACGGCGTCGGTCACGGTGTACACGTCCTCGAGGAGCCGCGGCGCGAACGGCCAGTCCTTCGGTACGCCGGAATCGTGGAACCGCTTCTGGTACCAGACGTTCCACTCGTCGACGGAGATGTTGATCCGCTTGCGGCTCTGGAGCGCCGCGCCGACCGCGTCAGCCGTGGCAGTCACCGAGTCGATGAAGTGGTCCAGGTCGACCGCGGACGCCAGGAACGACGCAACGTCGCCGTCGATCTCCTCGTAGTAGGCATGGCAGGAGATGTGGTCGACCAGGTCGTAGCACTCCTCCAGCACCTCACGTTCCCACGTGCCGAAGGTCGGCATCGACGAGCTGGACGATCCGCAGGCCACCAGCTCGAGGTCCGGCTGAACCATCCGCAGTGCGCGCGCGGTCTCGGCGGCCAGTCGCCCGTACTCCCGCCCTGTCTTGTGCCCGATCTGCCACGGCCCGTCCATCTCGTTGCCGAGGCACCAGGCCCGGATCCCGAACGGCGCTTCTGCCCCGTGCGATCGGCGCAACTCGGCGAGACGGGTGCCGGAGGCAACGTTGCTGTACTCCAGCAGGTCGACGGCCTCCTGCACACCTCGGGTACCGAGGTTGATCGCCATCAGTGGTTCAACCGCGGCCTTGTCGGCCCAGCGCATGAACGAGCCCAGGCCGAACTCGTTGGTTTCCAGGCTGTGCCAGGCGAGGTCGAGCCGGCGCGGACGCTGCTCGACCGGCCCGACGCCGTCCTCCCAGCGGTAGCCCGACACGAAGTTGCCGCCGGGATACCGCACCAGCGATACGCCGAGCTCCCGCACGAGCTCGAGGACGTCCTTACGGAATCCGTCCTCGTCGGCGGTGGCATGGTCCGGCTCGTAGATGCCCGTGTACACGCAGCGTCCGAGATGCTCCACGAAGGACCCGAAGGTACGCCGTTGGACGGGCGCGACCGTGAATGCCGGGTCGATGGTCAGGGATGCAGTGCGCACAGAGGTCTCCAGTCATCGATTCGGTCAGGCGAGCCGCAGCACGGAGAACGACTCCGGCGGCACGGTCACACGCAGTACGCCGGCTTCGACGCCGGCCTTCAGCGGCCGCGGTACGACGCGGTCCGGGTGCTCGGCGGTGTTCACGGCAGACGGATCGTCATCGAAGACCGACCGGGCGTCCAACACGGTCTCCATGCCGAAGGCGCCAAGGTCGGCGTGGAGGTCCACGGCCTCGGTGCGATGGCGGTTCACCGCGAACAAGGCGAGCTCGTCACCGGTCGTGGTGACGACGGTGTCGATCATCGGCACGTCACCATGACGTTCGGTCGTCATGGTCGGCACGTCCACCGCCACCCGCAGGACGGTGCCGCGGGCGTGGGCCGCGGCGAGCGCGAAGGGATGAAAGATGGTCTGCCGCCAGGCGGTCCCACCCGCGACAGTGCGGATGGGCGCGCTGACGTTGGTCAACAGCGAAAGGCATGCGGCGGACACCCGGTCGACGTGCCGCAACAGGCTGAGCATCAGACCGCCCAAGGCCACGGCATCGGTTACGTCGTACTCCTCCTCGGCGAAGGCAGGAGCGTGCACCCATTCGGTGGGCGGTCCGGGCGCGCGCTTGCTCTTCTCCTTCCAGACGTTCCACTCGTCGAACGACAGGCCGATCCGCTTGCGCACGCGACGCCGTACCGCCACGGCGTCGGCGATCGCAGCGACGTCTTCGATGAAGCGGTCCATCGCGACACCCGAGGCGAGGAAGCTGTCCACGTCGTCGCCGAAGGG
>DASXRB010000074.1:0-2922 GCA_036506875.1 Kribbellaceae bacterium
GGCCAGGGTCAGCGTGAGCAGCGGCGTGCTGCCGATCAGGACGCCGGCGATCCCCGCGCCGGTGGTCTGCTCGCCGTACGACAGGCCGAGGAACGGGATCACGTTCCCGAACAGCGCGGCCGCGGCCACGTGCGCCCAGACCGTGGCCGACCGGGGCAGGCCGACCTTGCGCAGGCTGACGATCGCGAGCAGGACCAGGGCGCCGAGGATCAGCCGGCTGAGCACCAGCTGGCTGGGCGTCAGGCCTTCCAGCGACACCTTGATGAACGTGAAGCTGCTCCCCCACAGCGTTGCCAGCAGCAGGAACCGGGCGACGGTGGCGTTCTTCATCTCTCTCCTTCGTGGGGCTGCCGGCCGGCAGCGTGACCTCAGTAGTTCGGCTGCTTGCGGAGCAGGTTCGCGCGGTCGAGGATCTCCGGGATGTAGACCTGCTCGTTCCAGGCCTCCGCTTCCACCGGCTCGAGCGAGATCGAGATCACCGACTCGTCGACCTTGAACGCGCTGCCCACCGCGTCGGTCAGCGCGGCGATCAGCCGGGCCTCCTCGGTCGCGGTCAGCGTCACCGGGAAGTACTTGATGTTGACGTGCGGCACCTCATTCTCCTTCGTTGCTTGCGGCAACTACCGCGGGTTCGAACGGATCGGCTGCGCGCAGCTCCTCGGCCCACAGCCGGCGCCGGATCGACTCGGCCAGCTCACCGACGTCGGGCGACTTGAGCATGCTGTAGTGGTCGGCCTGCAGCTTGACCACGACCGGCGCCTTCGCCGAGTAGCCGCTGCTGTTCTCGACGAACGAGTAGTCGTCGCCGACGGCCTTGAAGATCGTCACCGGCGCGCTGATCCGCCGCTCCGCCAGCTCGCGGAAGCTGTAGCGGAACGAGTACGTCTCCCGCACCACCGCGCAGATCCGCCGGACCAGGCCGGCGTCGAGGTCGCGGATCCGCTTGCGGACGAAGCTGACGAAGCCGTCCTCGTCGCGGACCTGCCGCAGGCAGTCGTCCAGCGCGGGGCCGTCGATGCGCCCGGCGAACACCGAGAACAGGATCGTCAGGTACGCCGGGTTGCCGTACCCGGCCGGCGCGTCCGCCCCGCTCGCGACCCGGCCGTCCAGCTCCGGCGAGCCGGGGGCGATCAGGAACAGGTGCTCCACCCGCTCGCCGGCCCGCTCGAGCTGGTAGGCGCTCTCGAACGCGACCCGGGCACCGAACGAGTAGCCCCACAGGGTGTACGGGCCCTCCGGCTGCGCCTGCCGGATCAGCTTCACGTCCTCCGCGGCCATCTCCCGGATCGTCGGGTACGGCGCCTCGCCGTCGTTGATGCCGTACGCCTGGATCCCGTAGAACGGGCGGTCGAGGTCGAGCTGGCCGGCCAGCGGCCGCAGGTTCATCGTGTATCCGCCGAGTCCAGGCCAGCAGAACACCGGCCGCCCGGCGCCGCGCCGCTGCAGCCGCACCAGCCGCGAGCGCGGGTCGCCGTCCTCGTCGTCCAGGGCGAGCGCGAGGTCGGCGATGGTCGGCGACTCGAACAGCACCTGCAGCGGCAGCGAGCAGCCGAACTCGCGGTTGATCCGGTTCACCAGCGAGACCGCGATCAGCGAGTTGCCGCCGCAGGCGAAGAAGTCGTCGTGCACCGACGCCTCGGCGACCTTCAGCGACCGCGTCCACAGCTCCCGCACCCGCTCCTCGGTCCGGGTGCGCGGCTCGACCACCTCCCGGTCGCCGGCGCCGGAGCCCGCGTCCTCGAGTGCCTCCAGCGCCTGCCGGTCGATCTTGCCGTTGGCGGTCAGCGGCAGCCGGTCCAGCACCGTGACCCTGTTCGGCACCATGTACGCCGGCAGCAGCGAGGCCAGGTCGTCGCGGATCATCTCCGTCGGACCGCGCATGTGCACGACGTCCTCGTGCATCCCCTCGCTGCGCACCTGGTCGTCGCTGACCCGGCCGCCGATGAAGAAGTACGACGGCCCGCCGGGAAGGCCGGCCTCGTCCAGGATCGCGGCCAGCCGCCGAGCGGACGGCAGGTCGTTACCGGTCTTGGAGCTGTACCCCGACGACATCAGGCCGAGGTTCAGGTCGTTGTGCTGGTAGTACTGCAGCGCCCGGCCGAGGTCGACGTACTGCCGCCACCGTTCCGGCGACCGGCTGACCACCGTGATCCCGAAGCCCGACCGGTCGTAGACCTGCTGGTTGATCGCGATGACGTGCTTCTTGAGCATCAGCCGGTCCGAGATCCGTTCCAGGCGGCCGTCGCGGTAGTGGTACTGCCCGGCCGGCAGCCCGGCGACCTTGCCGGGGTGCGCCTGGACGTACACGTCGAGCGCGTCCGCGGCCGGCCGCTCGCCGTACGGCACGATGTCGAAGCTGCCCAGGTAGTAGTCCTCGTCCGCGCACGCGAGACGCTCCTTGACCGCGGGCGTGAACGCGGCCGCGGTGATGTCCAGGCCGTAGCCGGGCAGCACCTCCTCGAACAGGCCGACCATGTGGCCGGCCTCGATCTCCAGCACCTCCTGGATGTTGTTCTTGTAGACCGGCTCGATCGCGCGTCGCTTCCCGAGCAGGTGCATCCTGAGCACGGTGCCGCCAGCCGCACCGCCGCCGTCGATCAGGACCAGGCGGTGCCGTTGCGGGTGGAAGTAGTACAGGCCCGGCTCGGCACCGGCGAGGCCGGCCAGCTCGACGTACAGCTGGGTGGCGTACAGCGACCCCGGCGAGGCGTAGGCGTACTTCGGCAGCAGTCGCTCGTGGCTGACATGCGGCCCGAGGTTCCGCAGCACCTCGCCGAGCCCGGCCAGCCCGAGCGACCCCGGCTCGCACGGGTCGGCGGCCGGCACCGGGCGGCGCAGCAGCCGCAGGATGTCCTCCTCGGTGACCTCGCCGCCTTCGTAGAAGCGGTAGGTCTTGCGGGCGAACGCCAGCCGGCGCTGCGC
>DASXRB010000075.1:0-10473 GCA_036506875.1 Kribbellaceae bacterium
CCAGCCGATCGCCTTGGCGCGGCGCTGGTCCAGGGTGGCGGTGTCGCCGAGCCGGGCGAGCAGGTCGGCGATCCGGTCGGTCGAAGCGTCGAGGCGCAGCACGTCGCCGGCGGCGGCCTTGATGAACACGGTCTTGGACCCGTGCAGGTCGTCGCGGCCGACCCACACGCCGCGATCCGCGGCCTGGGTGTCGGCGTCGGCCTGGGCCTGGTCGGGGTCGGCGTCCAGCACTGCGGCCCGCACGATCCGCTCGAGCCGGTAGGTGGTGACGGTGTCGGCGATCGGCGCCACCCGGGCATCGACCAGCGCGGCGGCGGACCGGGTGAGGCGGTGGGTGGCGACCGCGATCTTGCGGGCCCGCCACGGCTGCACCGCACCGGCCCGCACCCGGGCCCAGGTCTTCGGCAGCCGGTGCCGCAGGGCGAGCGCGTCACCGATCAGCCCACACGCCGCCGTACTCGACAGGCCGAGGGCGGCGCCGAACTCCACGGGTGCGAACTCGGCGACCTCGGGGCAGCCGTCGCCGCCGTACACGGTGGTTTGCTCCATCCCGGGCAGGATCACGTTGTCCGGCCGGTCCATCGCATCGACGACCGGGTGCAGGTCGGCCCAGTGCGCGGCCACCTCGAGCAGCCGGGTCTCGGCCCGGTCGGCGACCGCGCGGCACTCGGCGGCCGCGGCCAGCGCCGCGTCCGGGTCGAGCTCGCTCGGGTCGCCGTCGAACATGTGCTCGACTCTATCAACCCGGCGGCGCCAGTTTCCCCTTGTTTCAAAGGGAAATCGGCGTCGTTCGCCATCGGCGAACACATCAGCAGACATGGGTTCCCGCTCGCGCGCAGCGTGTTCTCGGGCGTGCCGGGCGATAGTTGCCCCGGCCACCGATCAACCATGAGCGAGCCGCCGCGACGAGGGGCGGCGGTCATTCGGCGCGTTCGGCGGCCTCGAGCCAGGATTCCTCGAGCTTGGAACGCTCCTCACCCAAGGCGCGCAGCTCGGCGTCCAGGTCGGCCAGCTTGGCATAGTCGCTGGCGTTCGCGGCGATCGCCTCGTGCAGTTTCTCCTCGGCAGCGGTCAGCTTGGCGATCTGCCGCTCGATCCGGGCCAGCTCCTTCTTCGCCGCTCGCACGGCCGCCGCGTCGCTGGCCGGCACCGCGCTAGCACCGGCCGCCCCAGAACCCGCCGCTCCGAAACCCGCGGCTCCAGAACCTGCTACCCCCGAACCCGCTGCCCCGGAACCCGCCGCGGCGCTCACCGGAGGACCGATCGGTACGACGCCCTGCGCGGGGCGGGTCCCTACGACCTCGGCCAGGTACTGGTCCACCCCACGCGGCAGGTGCCGGACCGAGCCGTCACCCGGCAGCGCGTAGACCATGTCGGTCGCGCGCTCCAGGAAGTACCGGTCGTGCGTGACGACCACGAGCGTGCCCGGCCAGGAGTCCAGGAAGTCCTCGAACACGGTCAGTGTCTCGACGTCCAGGTCGTTGGTCGGCTCGTCGAGGATCAGCACGTTCGGCTGGTCGAGCAGGATTCGCAGCAGCTGCAGCCGGCGCCGCTCACCGCCGGACAGGTCGCCGACCCGGGTGGTCAGCCGGTCGCCGGTGAACCCGAACCGCTCGAGCAGCGCCGACGCGGTCAGCTCGCCACCACGCCCGGCCAGCTCGGCGGCCCGTCGTACCGCGGTGATGTAGTCGAGGACCGTCACCGCCGGGTCGAGGTCGTCCAGCGCCTGGGTCAGCCAGGCGAAACGCACGGTCTTGCCCTGCTTCACCCGGCCGGCGTCCGGCGGCAGCGTGCCGGTCAGCACGCGCAGGAACGTCGTCTTGCCGGCGCCGTTCGGCCCGAGCAGCCCGATCCGGTCCCCCGGCCCGAGCCGGAACGTCACGTCGTCGAGCAGCGTCCGGCCGCCCAGCGAGACCGCCACGTCCTCGGCGTCGACGACGTCCTTGCCGAGCCGGGACGTCGCGAGGCGTTCCAGCGCGAGCTTGTCGCGCGGTGGCGGCTCGTTCGTGATCAGGGCGTTCGCGGCGTCGATCCGGAACTTCGGCTTCGACGTCCGCGCGGGTGCGCCGCGGCGCAGCCAGGCCAGCTCCTTGCGCATCAGGTTCTGCCGCTTCGCCTCCGCGACCGCGCCGGCCCGGGCCCGCTCGGCCTTGGCCAGCACGTACGCCGCGTAGCCGCCGTCGTACGACGTCACCCGCCCGCCGTACACCTCCCAGGTCGTCGTACAGACCGCGTCGAGGAACCAGCGGTCGTGGGTGACCACGACCAGCGCGGCGGCGTGGTCGACGACGTGCTCCGCGAGCCAGGCGACGGCCTCGATGTCGAGGTGGTTGGTGGGCTCGTCGAGGACGAGCAGGTCGAGCTCCTGGAGCAGCAGCCGGGCCAGTGCCGCGCGCCGGCGCTCGCCACCACTGAGGGTGCCGACCCGCGCATCCAGGTCGACGTGCGCCAGCAGGTGCTCCATGACCGCGCGGGAGCGCGGGTCGGACGCCCAGGTGTGCGTCTCGGCGTCACCGGTGACGGCCTGGCCGACGGTGAGCTCCGGGTCGAGGTCGTCGCCCTGGCTCAGGACGCCGATCCGCAGGTCGCGGTTGTGGGTGACCCGGCCGGCGTCGGCCTCCTCCAGCCGTGACAGCACCCTCAGCAGGGTGGACTTGCCGTCGCCGTTGCGGCCGACCACTCCGACCCGCTCACCACGGCCGATGCCGATGCTGACGCCGTCCAGGAGGGTCCGGGTGCCGAAGCTCTTCGAGACCGACTCGAGGTTGACGAGGTTGGGAGCGGGGGTGGCCATGACCGGGACAGCCTAGCCTTCAGGGCAACACCCGGGCGCCCGGTACCGGTCCCTCGGCCTGGCGGACGGTGCGGCACAGGCCGGACGAGGCAAGCTCGACGGCGAGGTCGACGCCGGCCTGCGCGTCCGGCGCGAGGAACAGGCAGGTCGGGCCGGACCCCGACACCAGCGCCGCCAGCGCGCCGCGGTCGAGGCCGTACCGAAGGGTGTCGCCCAGCTCCGGCCGCAGCGCGAGCGCGGCGTCCTGCAGATCGTTGCTCAACGCAACGGCCAGCACGCTCGGGTCACCGGACAACAGCGCGCTCAGCAGAGCCGGCGGCACCGACGGGGCGAGCGCCCGGATCCGCTTGCGCTCCCGGAGCCGGTCCAGCTCGCGGTACACCTCCGGAGTCGGCAGACCCTCGTCGGAGACCGCGAAAACCCACTGGAACGACCCGCGGGTGAGCACCTCGGTGACCTGCTCCCCCCGGCCACGGCCCAGCGCCGTGTGCCCGATCAGGCAGAACGGCACGTCACTGCCCAGCTCGGCCGCCAGCCCGGTCAGGTCGGCGGCACCGAGCCCCAAGCCCCACGCCCGGGCGCACGCCACCAGCGCGGCCGCCGCGTCGGTCGAGCCACCGGCCATCCCGCCCGCCACCGGGATCGTCTTGCGGATCACCAGGTCCGCGCCCGCGGTCAGGTCGTGCCGGCTCGCCAGCAGCCGCGCGGCGCGCAGCGCCAGGTTGCTGTCGTCGACCGGTACGGCGTTCGCGAAGTCGCCGCGCACCTCGACCGTGAACTCGCCGTCGGTGCGCGGCGTCGCCGTCACGTCGTCGTACAACGCGACCGCCTGGTAGACGGTCGCGAGCGGGTGGAACCCGTCGGCCCGCGGCGGGCCGACCGACAGGGCCAGGTTGATCTTGGCCGGAGACCGGACCGTTACAGCGCGCACGTCGCACAGCCTAGGGGGACACGCGCTTCATTCAGGTACGACGGCGGCGCCGGCGATGCGTGCGAAGTCGTCGATCCCGAGCACCTCGCCGCGTACCCGGGGATCGACGCCGGCGGCGGCGAGCACCCCGTCCAGCCGGTCGCGGTCCGGGAGCCACCGGGACAACGCGGACCGGATCGTCTTGCGGCGTTGCGAGAACGCCGCGTCCACGACCGCGAACACCTCCTCGCGCGACGCGGGCGTCGGCGGCGGGTCGCGGCGGACGAACGAGACCAGGCCGGAGTCCACGTTCGGTACCGGCCAGAAGACCGAGCGGCTGACCGGGCCGGCCCGCCGCACGTCGGCGTACCAGGCCGCCTTCGCCGACGGCACGCCGTACGTCTTGGAGCCGGGCCCGGCGGCGAGCCGGTCGGCGACCTCGGCCTGCACCATCACCAGCCCGTGCCGGATCGACGGCGCGATCCGCAGCAGGTGCAGCAGCACGGGCACGGCGACGTTGTACGGCAGGTTCGCCACGCAGGCGGTCGGTTCACCGACCTGTGCAGCGGTCACCGTCATCGCGTCGGCGAGCACGACGCTGAAGCGATCCGCCTGTTCCGGCGCGTACGACGCGATGGTGGCCGGCAGGGCACCGGCCAGCACCGGGTCGATCTCGACCGCGCGCACGGCGTGCCCGTCCGCGAGCAGCGCCAGGGTCAGCGAGCCGAGCCCGGGCCCGACCTCGAGCACCGTCTCGCCGGCGTCGAGCGCTGCCGTGCGAACGATCCGCCGCACGGTGTTCGGGTCGATGACGAAGTTCTGCCCGCGCTGCTTGGTCGGGCGGAGCCCGAGCGAGGCGGCCAGCGAACGCACATCCGCCGGACCGAGAAGCCTCGGCCCGGCGGATGCGGGTGGTTCAGCGGCGGTCACGCCGCCATTCTCACTTACCGGCTGCCGCAGACCGGCCAGGCGCCGTAGCCGCCCTCCGCGTCGCGCACCTTCTCGGCGATCGCGATCTGCTCGGCCTTGCTCGCCAGGTGCGGGTACGACGCGTACTGCTCGCCTCCGTAGGCGTCCCAGGTGCCCTTGGAGAACTGCAGGCCGCCGTAGTACCCGTTGCCGGTGTTGATGTGCCAGTCACCGCCGGACTCGCACTCGGCGATCCGGTCCCACTTGCTCGTGTCGCCGACCACCGGCTCGGTGGGCTGCGGCTTCGGCTTGGTGCCGACCAGCACCACCTCGGTGACCGGGGCGGACAGCAGCTTGGTCGCCACCGCCTTCTTGCCCACGATCCGGCCGTCGTACACGACCAGGGCGTAGCCGACCGAGCGGCGGCCGTTCACGCCCTCGGTGCGGACCTTGGTCTGGCCCTCGTACAGGCTGTCCGTCTTGGTCCTGGTGACCGCGAACGGCACCGCGACGACCTGGACGATGTTCTTGCGCTGCACGTCGACCACGACGATCCGGGTGCCGGCCGTGACCGGCGCGGACAGCCCGGGGGTGACCTTGTCGTCACCGTCGATGCGCACCTTCGCGGCGGCCAGCACCTCGCCGACGGTCAGGCTCGTGGTCCGGATGGTGATGGGCTTGCCGGCCCGCACCAGCATGACGGTCTTCGGGGTGCGCACGGTGATCGTGAGGCCCTCGCGGCCGATCCCCGCGCTCCGGCTGGTGGACAGCAGCGCGTGGTCGTAGTGCAGACCAAGGGCGCTGAACGCCTCGTTGACGCTGTCCGCGGTCGTCCAGAAGACCCGCTTGCGACCGTCGGTGTCGATGGTCAGCTGGCGTCCGAACTGGACCGCGATCTCCTGGCCGTCGGTGATCTTGGTGTCCACCGCGGGGGCGACCACATCGTGCTGTCCGACCGTGATGCCCTGCGCCTTGAGCGCGTCACCGACGGTGGAACCGAACGTGTGGACTTTCTGCACCTGCCCGTCGACCGAAACGGTGACGTTCTTGCTCTTCGCGGCGTAGGCCGCGGAGCCGCCGACTGCGACGGCGAGCGCGGCGGTGGATCCCACAGCCGCGACGATGGACTTGCGCACAAACGCTCCCAGGTAGGGCGACCCGGGCACGGGGGGAGCAGCACTGGGCGCGAGACCGGATCCGGCCGGGCCTGAGCCCGGACATCCCCCACCCACGCCAGGGGGCGTGCCGCCCGGAACCTTCCCCGATCCCGGCCAACATCACGGGACCATAACGAACTGATCCCGAGATCGCCAATCCACTCGCCGAGAATAGGGAAAATAAGGTAGCTGATATGTCACTTATCGTGAGATTTCAGCGTGAATCCCATTGCGCTCTGTGAACTACATCACGTACGCCGCGCCGCCCTCTCCTGAGCGACGGGGACTTCCTGTCGGGTGCCGGATGGCCCACCGACACCACCCCGACCGGCGCGTACGCCGCGGGCACCCCGAACTCGGCCTTGACCGCCTCGATCCGGTCCACCGGGAGCCCGAAGAAGCACGCCCCGAGGCCCTCGTCGACGGCCGTCTGCAGCATCAGCAGGACCGCCATCCCGGTGTCCACGAACCAGTACGGCGCGCACCAGCGGGCCTCGTCCCGGTCGGTCCAGCCCTTGTCCGGCTCGGCGTACCGGTCCAGGTACCCGTCCTTGTGCGCGAACGCCATGATCAGCAGCGGCGCGGCCCGCAGACCGCGCACCCAGGCGTCGTACTTGCCGCCCTCGGGGTCCTCGCCGGCCGTCACCACCGACCAGTACCGCTCCTTGTCGGCGCCCTCCAGCACCAGGAACGCCCAGCCCTGGCTGAACCCGGCGCTCGGCGCGTGCAGCGCGTGCTCCAAGATCCGCTCGCGGGCCTCCCGCGGCACCGGCCGGTCCGGGTCGTAGTTGCGGACCATCCGGCGGCGGCGTACGACCTCGGCGAACTCCATGCGCCCCGTTCTACCAGGGCGTTCCAGCCGGCTACTCGCCGCCGAGCAGCCGCGCGGCCAGGTACGTCTCGGTTCCGGCCAGGCCGACCGAGCAGAACACCACGGTCTGGTCCGGTGAGGTGCGGCCCTCGGCCTCGCCGGCCACGATCGCGCCGAGGCTGGTGAGCCGCTTGTGCTGCGGCGTGCCCTCGAGCACGAACGGCGGGTCGTACGCCTCGGTCTGCGCGACCGAGTCGGTCACCGCGACGTCGGCCCGCGCGATCAGGTCCGGGCCGAACTCGGCGCGGCCCACCTGCTTCGGCCCCAGCGTCGTCACGTACGCGCCCGGCGCCACCCAGGCCGCGTCGATCACCGGCTTCGTGCTGCTCGTCGCGAGCACCACGATCTCCCGGTTGGACACCGCCAGCTTGGGCGTCGGCGCGATCACCGCGTCCAGGCCCAGCTCCTTGCGAGCCCGCTCCACGAACGCCTCCCGGCGCGGCCGGTTCCGGCCGTAGACCGCGACCCGGCCGAGCTTGCGCACCGTCGAGATCGCCCACAGCTGGTTCCAGGCCTGCACCCCGGTGCCGATCATGCCCAGCGTGCTGGCGTCCTTGCGGGCCAGCACGTCCGCGGCCACGGCGCCGATCGCCCCGACCCGGCGCGGGCCGAGCTCGTTGCCGACGACCATGCCGCGCACCTCGCCGGTCTTCAGGTCGTGTACGACGACCACCTGCGTACCGGCACTGGTCTCGAAGGAGTCGTAGGAGCGGTAGCCGTACCACTCGCCCTCCAGGGCGCCCGTGGTGAACACCAGCCGGCCGGCGCCGAGGTCGGTGCTGACCCGTGGTGGCGTCTGCAGCCGGCCCAGGTGCGCGTCGGTCAGGGCTTCACGCATCCAGGCGACGGCGGTCGGGGCATCGAGCCGGGCGGCGACGTCGTTGTCAGTCAAGACTCTCAGCACGGGCACTAACTCCAGCCGACATTCAGGCTCACGTCAACGGGTGTTCCCGAGCGTGGCGATGGGTGTGACCGAGCGCGAACGGGTCGCGACTGTGCGCTGAGAATTCGCGTCACCAGCTGCCGCCGAACGCGGCGTCGGCGTTCGCGGACAGCGCCTCGCACAGTTCCGGCACCGAGATGTTCAGCACATCGGCCATCCGCCGCACGGTGTGCGGGATCAGGTACGACGCGTTGGGCTGGCCCCGGAACGGCGACGGGGTCAGGTAGGGCGCGTCGGTCTCGACCAGGATCCGGTCCAGCGGCGTCACGGCCAGCGCGTCGCGCAGCGACTGGGCGTTCTTGAACGTCACCACGCCGGCGAAGCTCAGCCAGCCGCCGCGCTCGGCGCACTTGCGGGCGAACTCGGTGTCGCCGGAGAAGCAGTGCATCACGAACCGGTCCGGCACGCCCTCGCGGTCGAGCACCGCCAGGATGTCGTCGTGCGCGTCGCGGTCGTGGATCATCAGCGCCTTGCCGAGCCGCTTGGCCATCGCGATGTGCGCCGCAAACGACGCCTGCTGCGCCTCCCGGCCCTCCGGCCCGGTGCGGAAGTAGTCCAGCCCGGTCTCGCCGATCACCCGGACCTTGTCGTGGGCCGTCGCCAGCCGCTCGATCTCGGCCAGCGCGGTATCCAGCGCGCCGGTGGCCGCGAGCTTCGGCGCCTCGTTCGGGTGCAGCGCGACCGCCGCGACCACTCCGTCGTACGTCGCCGCCACGTCCACCGCCCACGCCGCGCCCGGCAGGTCGCAGCCGACCTGGACGATCCGGGTGACGCCGACCGCGGACGCCTTGCGGATCGCGTCCGGCGCGGACAGCCAGGCGCCGTCCTCGCCGTCGGCGATGTCGAGGTGGCAGTGCGCGTCGACCACCGGGATCGGCAGCGGGTCCGGCAGCGGCGGCCGCGACCGATCGCGGGTCCGCCCGTCCTCGCTCGTGGCGGCCCGGGCCCGCGTCGGCCGCTCCACCTCAGCCCGGCCCGCTGGGGCAGCGTCGGAAGCCATGCGGGACAGGGTACTTCGAGCCCGGTGCGCGAACCGCGGCCTATGACGCCTCGACCTGCTTCTTCAGGCCGTCGAGCATCTGCTGCCACATCGCGCTCGAGTGCTCGGCCTCGTCCTCGCTGCCGGCGTTGTCCTGGTTCAGCTCGACATGCGTACCGTCGCCGCGCTCGGACAGCTCGTAGGTCACCGTGTGGTAGTTCTCCGGCACGTCCGGCTGCCCGGTCAGCGGGCTGTAGTGCGTCACCTTCAGCCGGCGGCCGGGCTCGGCGGCGAGGATCTCGCCCTTGTCCTGGTAGGTCTTGCCCTGCCACTCGCCGTTCCACGTGATCGGGCTGCCCGGCTGCCAGTCGGTCTCCACGACCGAGCCGAACATGTACTCCTTGATCTGCTCGGGGTCGGTCAGCGCCTCCCACACCCGCGCGGGCGACGCGCTGATGTCGGTCTGGGCGGTAGCCACGTATCCGGTCATCGTCGTACTCCTTTCGCGTTCACCCCCGACGCTACGACCGCGACGCGTTACGCGCTTGGAGAAAGGCGTCAGCGCGCGGCTTCCTCCAGCCGCGCCAGCTCCTCGTCGACGATGCCGGGGTCGAGCTTGGTGAAGACCGGGGTCGGTACGGCGACCGGCGTGCCGGGCACGACCGGCGTCGAGCGCCAGGCCGGCTGCGGGCTGTAGTCACCTGTGATGCTGTACTCGCCCGTAATGATGGGGTACGGCGACCCGCCGTCGAGGTCGTCGACCTCCTCGATCCGCGGCTCGGGCAGGAACTGGCCGGTGCCGCCCAGCGCGGCGTGCACCTTCGCCGCCGAGTGCGGCAGGAACGGGGCCAGCAGGCGGTTGCTGTCGGCAACGACCTGGGCGGCGACGTGCAGCACGGTGCGCATCCGGTCCGGGTCGGTGTTCTTCAGCTTCCAGGGCTCCTGCCCGGACAGGTACTGGTTGGCCTCGCCGGCGATCCGCATCGCCTCGGTGACGGCCTGCTTGACCCGGTGCCGGCCGAGCAGTCCGCCGACGGTGCCGAACGCGGTCCGCGACGCGTCGAGCAGGGCGGTGTCGGCCTCGGTGAGCCGGCCCGCCTCCGGGATCGAGCCGACGTTCTTCGCGATCATCGACGCGGTCCGGTTCACCAGGTTGCCCCAGGTGCTGACCAGCTCGTCGTTGTTGCGCCGGACGAACTCGGCCCAGGTGAAGTCGGTGTCCTGCGCCTCCGGGCCGGCGACGGAGATGAAGTAGCGCAGCGCGTCCGGGCCGTACCGCTCCAGCACGTCGCGGACGTAGATCACCACCGACCGGGACGAGGAGAACTTGCGGCCCTCCATCGTCAGGTACTCGCTGCTCACCACCTCGGTCGGCAGCTGCAGGTCGCCGTACTCCCCCGGGCTGCCGCCCTTCGCGCCGCGGCCGTCGTACGCCAGCAGCTCGGCCGGCCAGATCTGCGCGTGGAAGGTGATGTTGTCCTTGCCCATGAAGTAGAAGGACTCTGCCGCCGGGTCGCACCACCAGGCGCGCCAGGCGTCGGCGTCGCCGGTCCGGCGCGCCCACTCGACCGACGCGGACAGGTAGCCGATGACGGCGTCGAACCAGACGTACAGCCGCTTGTTCGGGTTGTCCTCCCAGCCGGGCAGCGGCACCGGGATTCCCCAGTCGATGTCCCGGGTCATCGCCCGCGGCCGCAGGTCGTCGAGCAGGTTCAGGCTGAACTTGAGCACGTTCGGCCGCCAGTCCGTGCGCGTCCGCAGCCAGGAGCCGAGCGCGCCGGCCAGCGCCGGCAGGTCGAGGAAGAAGTGCTCGGTCTCCACGAACTCAGGTGTCTCGCCGTTGATCCGGCTGCGCGGGTTCCTCAGCTCGATCGCGTCCAGCTGGTTGCCGCAGTTGTCGCACTGGTCGC
>DASXRB010000076.1:0-2785 GCA_036506875.1 Kribbellaceae bacterium
AAAGCCGTCGGCTGGCTCGCCAACCCCCAAGCAAGCCTCAACCTCTGGGACCACATCCAACAGCTCGAGGACATCACGGCCGAGGACGACCACCACAGCGCCAGGGCGGACCAGCCGCCCGCCGAAGCCGCAACCGCCGGCGCGGCGATCGCGGCCAGGCCGGCGACCGAGTCGGTGGCGGAGACGTTGCTGCGACTGCGCGACACCGACGGCTGGTTCGTCCTACCACGCGGTCAGCGCGGCCGGCACGGTGCGGACGTCAACGGCGACCGCGACGGCACCGGCACGCGCCCGGGACAACGCTGCGGGATGAGCGGAGTGGGCGCGCCGACGGTGTACGTGCACCTCACCCAGGACGCGCTCACCACCGGCGCCGGGGTCATGCGAGTCGAAGGAGCCGGCACCGGAAGCCGGGACGGGCTGAACCCGATGTGGGTCAGCCAGCTTGCCGAGCTCGTCGGGCACGGCAGGTTCACCGTGAAGCCGGTGATCGACCTGGCCGACCGGATCAGCATCCACGCCTACGAGATCCCAGACCGGATCCGCGAACGCGTCCAGCTGCGGCACCCGACCTGCATGTTCCCCTGGTGCCACCGCCCGGCGATCGGCTGCGATCTCGACCACGTCGTCCCGTACGACGACACGGGGCCACCGGGCCAGACCGCGACGGACAAACTCCTGCCCGGCTGCCGCCTGCACCACCGGGTCAAGACGTTCGGCCGCTGGCGATGCCGGCGCCTCGACGACGGCGCCGTCGAGTGGACCAGCCCGCACGGCCTCCGCTACCGCGTCGACCACACCGGCACCCACCGGCTCCCGTGATGCGATGGCTCGGCAAGCCGGCCACCCACAACGGCGTCACCGAGCGTCGCTTCGACCTGGTGCGGGACGGGGGCGTCGTCCCCGGCGTCGTGTGGCTGCCCGCGCAACCTGAGCGACAGCTTCCGCTCGTCCTCATGGGCCACGGCGGAAGCGGTCACAAACGAGCGGATCGCCAACTGAGGCTGGGCCGAAGGCTCGCTGGCGAGCAGCAGATCGCGGCCGCCGCGATCGATGGTCCGTACCACGGCGACCGCGTTGCCGCGCCGCTCAGCACTCATCAATATCAGAACCGAATGGCGGCCGCCGGAGTCGACGCGGTCACCGACCGGATGGTCGACGACTGGTGCGCGACCATGGATGCACTCGGAGACCTCGGCGCGATCGACTCCGGCCGCGCCGCGTACATCGGCTTGTCGATGGGAACACGGTTCGGCCTGCCGTTCGTGGCCGCGGCAGGTCCTCGGCTGCGGTGTGCGGTGCTCGGCAAGTACGGAACGCGCCAGCCGCCTTCGATGCCCGCGGCGGTCGACATGACGCCGCGATTCACCCGAGACGCGCCCAGGATCACGGTGCCCATCCTTTTTCACGCGCAGTGGGACGACGAGCTCTTTCCCCGCATCGGCCAGTTCGAGCTGTTCGAACTGCTGGGATCACGCGACAAGCGCCTGTTGGCCTTCCCGGGGCCTCACCGGACCACAACGCCGGCAGCGATCGAGGCGTGGCGGGAGTTCGTCACGCGTCACCTCGAGGCCGGTGGCAAGCCCGCTACACCTCCTTGAAGCGGTAGTTCGGCTTGACGACCGCGTTGACGAAGGAACCCGGGCTCGACGCGCCGAGCAGGCGGCGGTGGACGAACTCGGGGACGTCGAAGTAGTGGTACACGCCGCCGCCGGTGAACTCGATCTCCAGCACCTGCGACAACGCGTCGTACCCGACGGACACGAGGCTCGACGACTCCACCGGCCGCCGCCTCATGCGACCTCCTCGACCGCGACGGCGGCGGGGGCCTGCACGGGCTGGGTGCGGACGGCCTCGGCGGCGGCCGTGAAGCCACCGACGCGTTCGACGGTCACCAGGATGCGCAGCTCGTGCGCGGCGGGATCGGACACGCGCTCCAGCATTCCAGCCACGCCGGGTTCCATCGACGCGACTCACGGATCCCGCCCACGCATCGACGCGGACGCCTGCCCAGCCGGCACGGCAAGATGATCGTCCGGCTCAGCGACGCTGCTTGACCGCCCGCCGCCGCGCGGCCGCCTCGGACCGCAGCACGGCCAGGAACGCCTCCGCGGCCGGGGACCGCGCCGGCGGCCGGTGGGTGACCACGTCGACGCGCCGCACCGGCGCGTCCTCGGACCGCAGCGACACCAGTACGACGTCCGGCCGCACCGCCTCGGCCGCGAGCGACGGCACCATCGTGATGCCGAGACCGGCCGCGACGAAGCCGAGCTTGGCGGTCCACTCGCGGACCACGAAGTCGATCCGCGGCTGGAACCCGGTGCGCAGGCAGGCGCTGATCAGGGTGTGCTCCGCGTCCGCCGAGCCGGCCACCCAGCTCTCGCCGGCGAGCTCGCGCAGTGCCACCGTGCGCCGCCCGGCCAGCGGGTGCCCGGCGGGCAGCGCGACCAGCACCGGGTCGTCGAGCAGCCGCCGTACGTCGAGGTCGGCGACGTCGTGCGGCTGGTCCGGGTACGCGCTGACCACGGCGACGTCCAGGTCACCCCCGCGCACGGCGGCCAGCAGCGCCGGCGACAGCCCTTCGGCGACCGACAGCACGACCGAGGGGTACGACGCGCGGAACGCCGCCAGTGCGCGCGGCACCACCGCGGCGTCGGCCGTCGCGAACGCACCGACCCGCAACCGCCCCGCCGTCACGTCGCGCAGCGCCGCGAGCTCCCGGCGCGCGTCGGCGAGCCGCCCCGTCACCGCATCCGCGTGCGTGAGCAGCAGCCGGCCCTCCTCG
>DASXRB010000077.1:0-2531 GCA_036506875.1 Kribbellaceae bacterium
TGTCCGGGGTTCGGGTCCAGTCGGTGGTGAGGATGTGGTGGACGCGCCAGCCGGTGGTGGTCAGGGCGCGGGGGTGGGTGGTCAGGCGTTCGAGGAGGGAGTCGGCTGCGAGGCGTTCCGGTGTGTCGATCAGTACTGCGAGGCGGTGGCCGGTGTCGCCGGGGAGCTTGAGGGCTAGGTCGCAGCGGAAGACCGACTCGCCTACGGCGGTGTCGACCTCGACGCCCTGAGCTTCCAGGGCCGCCCGCACCTGCTCGACCACAGCGGTGGCTCCGACTTCGGCCAGCCTGCCTAGACCGGTGCGCCCGGGGCCGGGCGACGCGAGGCCGGTGTGGCCGGGGCCGGGCGACGCGAGGCCGGGACGGGCGGGGCCGCGTGACGAGCTGGTCGTGGCGGGGTCGCGCCTTCGGCCTAGGGCGTAGGGGGCGAGGGCGGCCTTTGCGGCTGGGGTGTCGCCGCGGGAGACGGCTGTGGCGTAGGTGAGGAAGCGGCGCAGGGTGTTCGCGCCGTCGTTGTAGGTGTTGGTGATCGCGTCGGGTTCGATGCTGCTGACAACGACCATATGTTGCCGGGCTCGGCTGAAGATGACGTTCAGCCGCTTCTCACCGCCGGAGGTGTTGATCGGGCCGAAGTTCATCAGCATCCGGCCGTCCGGCCCGGCGGCGTAGCAGACGCTCATCAGCACGATGTCGCGTTCGTCGCCCTGTACGTTCTCCAGGTTCTTCACGAACAACCCGACGTCCTGCTCGCCGTGCGTCCGGACCTGCTCGGCCTCGTACAGCGCACCGAATTCCGGATCCGCCTCGGCCAGCTCGTCCAGCGCACGTTCGATCTCGCCCTGCTGGGCCTCGGAGAACGCGACGATGCCAAGGCTCTTGCCGGTACGGCGGGTGAGCAGTTCGCGCACCAGCCCGGCGATCCAGCGTGCCTCTGCGGGATTAGTACGGCGTACGTAGATGCCGTCGACGAGTTGGACTGCAGTGATGCTGCCGGCGAGCAGGCTGTCGCAGACCTCGGCGAGGGCGGCCGAGTCGGATCGCAGAGTCCACGGTGGGGCGGCATGCGCGGGCAGCCGGTCCGGCACGGTCGCCAGCCGGCCTCCGTAGAACGCGGAGTTGCTGTACGAGATCAGCGCCTCGGACTTGCTCCGGTAGTGCCAGGTCAGCATCGTCGAGGCCAGCCGCAGCGCGCTCACCGACAGGAAGCTGTCCTCGGTCAGCACCACCCCGACCTGCTCGGCGTCGTCCGCGTCCAGCTCACCGGCCAGGTCCTCGGCGAGGTCGTCGGGACCGCGCGACCCGACCTGGAAGTACTGCGTCGGCGGCAGCTGCATCTGGTCGCCGACCACGATCACCTGCGGCGCCCGGTGCATCGCCGGGATCGCCTCCTCGACCGGGATCTGGCTGGCCTCGTCGTAGATCACCACGTCGAACCCGCCGCCCGACCCGTCCAGTGGCAGCGTGTCCGACACCGACGACGGGCTCATCAGCCACACCGGCCGCAGCAGCGCCACCACCGCTCCCGAGTCGCCGGACGACAGCTCGCGGATCGACTTGTACCGCATGACCTTGCCGAACTCGTGCTCCAGGGCCCGCCGCCCGGCGCTGAACGCCTTCTTCCGCGCCTGGTCGGCCTCGGACATCCCGGTCGCGCTGAGCTCGGAGTGCGCGAGCTCGTCGAGGAACCGCGCCCGCACCCCGGCGACCACGACGGCCGCGTCCAGGCCGGTGAGCTCGTCGGCGGCCGAGCCGAGGTCGGCGACGACCCGGTCCAGCCGCTCGGAGTCCAGCTCGGCGAGCACCGGCGCGGCCGCCCGGGCCCGCTCCCAGTGCGCCGCGCACACGCCGTACTCCAGCTGGTCCGGGGTCGCCGGCAGCCGCCGTACGACGGTCTGCACCGGCGCCGGCGCGGCCGACAGCTGCCGGATCGCGGGCGCCACCGTCCGGATGGCCGCCGCGTGCCGCGGCGACGCGAGCGACTCGACGAGATCCCGCACCACGGCCAGCGACCGCGCCGCGACGTCGTCCACGAGCAGGCCGGCGGAGGCGTCACCCGCGACCCGCAGCGCGGTACCGAGCCGGCCGAGCAGCAGTGCCAGCTCCGGTCCCGGCTGGGCCGCCAGTGCGGACCGCCAGCGGACCACCAGCGGGTCGGCGGACCGGGCATAGGCGCCGATCCGCTCGGCCAGCGCCGGCGGGTCGTCGTGTCCCCAGTCGCGCGCCGCGCGTGAGGCGCTGTCGCGGACCGCGGCGTCGGCGTCGTACGCGGCGACGAGCGCGGCCAGCACTTCCTTCACCCGCGGCCGGACCGCCCGGCCGGACGCGTCGAACCGCTGCGCGACCAGCGCCTTGACATTGCGCCAGTCCTTGCTGAGGAACCCGAACAGCGAGCCTTCCTTGCTCCGGGCAACGGTCAGCGCGGACCGGGCGTCGGCCTCGGCCAGCGGCTCCCGCCAGCCGGTCGCGGCCTGCTGCGCGGCACCCGCGGCGGCGACGAGCGCCTGGTGCCGGGAGACGTCGTCACGCAACGCC
>DASXRB010000078.1:0-4277 GCA_036506875.1 Kribbellaceae bacterium
GTGGTTCAGTAGCGGCTCCCTGCAGGATCGCGTCCGGTCTGGTCGGTCTGAGGAGCGGGGGGTCGAGATGGCTACCGGAGCCATGTTCGCGTGTGCCCAGAGGGGATCCCGGCGGCGCCGGTCGGTGCGTGGCACGGGCGCGGTGCTCGTGGCGATGCTCATGGCGGCGCTCGTCGGCGTACCGGCTGCGGCCAGCGCGGCCGACCCGCGAGCGGGCCGTCCGGTCATGGCGAACCTGGGCGAGGCCGCGGCCCTCGCCGCCGCACGGTCGGCCGGCCGGCCGGTCGAGGCGACGGCGTTGCGCACCGAGACCCGTCGAGTCACCGCCAACCCGGAGGGCACGGTCACGCTGGAGCAGCACGCGCTGCCCGTCCGGGTACGCCGCGAGTCGGGCTGGGTGCCGGTGGACACGACGCTGCACCGCAACCGCGACGGATCGGTGACACCGGGCGCGACCTCGCTCGGCCTGATCCTCTCCGGCGGCGGAAGCGGGCCGCTCGTGCGGATCGCCCGGGACGGCAAGGAGCTGGCGCTGGGCTGGCCGGGCTCGCTGCCGGCGCCGCTCCTCTCCGGCGACACGGCGACGTACCCGGAGGTGCTACCCGGCGTGGACCTGGTCCTACGCGCCGGTGTGGACGGCCTGTCCGAGCTACTGGTGGTCAAGGATGCGCGCGCGGCGGCGAACCCGGCACTGTCGCGGATCCGCTTCTCCACCAGGGTGACCGCGGTATCGCTGCGTCCGACCGGCGACGGCGGCCTGGTGGCATCCGACACCACCGGGCAGCCGGTGTTCCAGGCGCCACGGCCACACATGTGGGACTCGGCTCGGGCCACCAACGGGGCTGCGGCCGCGCGACGCTGGCCGATGCCGGTGCGGCTCGCCGCGAACGAGCTGGCGGTGCTGCCGCAGCGGGCGGTGCTGACTGCACCGGGCACCAGGTTCCCGCTGTTCATCGATCCGTCGTGGTCGGGTGCCCGGTTGGCCTGGACGCAGGTATGGAGCAACTACCCGACGACGTCGTTCTACAACGGCGCGAATCTCGGCAGTTCCGAGAACGTCGCCCGGGTCGGCTACGACGCGACCGACCGCAAGCTGACGCGGTCGTTCTTCCGGCTCGACACGAACGGCGTGCGGGGCAAGCACATTCTCAAGGCGACGATGCAGACCTTCGAGGAGTGGTCGCGGTCGTGCTCGGCGCGACCGGTCGAGATGTGGGCGACCAACCCGATCTCATCCGCCACGACCTGGAACAACCAGCCCTCATGGGCGTTCCGGATGGACTCGAAGAGCATCGCGAAGGGGTACTCGTCGAGCTGCCCGGCCGGCGGGGTGGAGTTCAACGCCACGGCCCAGGTGGTCAACGCGGCCAGGAACGGCTGGAGCAACATCACCGTCGGGTTGCGAGCGCCGTCCAGCTACGAGTCGGCTCGGGACGCGCTGACCTGGAAGAAGTTCCGTAACAACCCGACCCTCACGGTCGTGTACAACACGGTGCCGAAGGTACCGACGAACCTGACCACCGACGGGTCGTCCGCGTGTGTGACCGGCTCGAACCGGCCTGTGATCGGCACCGCCACGCCCACCCTGCGCGCGACCGTCAGCGACGCCGACAACTCGGTAAAGGCGCACTTCCAGTGGTTCCGCACCGGCGGATCGACCGCGGTGGGCGAGTACCTCTCCCCCTCGGTGGCCGGGGTGAGGCCCACGGTGGTCGCCGTGAGGATCCCGTCCGGGGCGTTCTCCAACGGAGCGACCGTGTCGTGGCGCGTGCGCGCGTACGACGGAACGGACTACAGCGCGTGGAGCCCGTGGTGCGAGTTCACCGTCGACACGAGCAGACCGCCGATGCCGGCCGCCTCGTCACCCGGGTTCCCGGACGGCGCCGAGGGCAACGCCGTGATGGGTACCGCCATGCCGGTCACGTTCACGGCCAATGGCGGCACCGATGTCGTCTACTACGAGTACGGGGTGAACGTCGACGCCAGTGCGCTCGCGACTCGGGCGACGCCGTCGGTTGCGAGCGGCCCGGTGAGCGTGTCGGTCGTACCGGACCGGTTCGTGAACTGGCTGCACGTCCGCGGGGTCGACAGGGCGGGCAACAAGTCCGACGTGGCGACCTTTGTCTTCTCTGCGGCTACCCCGTCCGGACCGGTCGGCGACTGGCGGCTGGACGAAGCCGAGGGCGCCACGGAGGCCGTGGACTCCTCCTCGAACGCCTTCCACGCGACGCTGGCGGGCGCAGCGTCCTGGGTGGACGGTGTGAACGGCAATGCGCTGCACCTGGACGGCACCTCCGGTTCCGCCGGTACGGCCGGACCGGTCGTGCGTACCGACCAGTCGTTCTCGGTGAGCGCGTGGGTGCGCGTGAGCACGGCCGCGTCGTACGGCGCGACGGTCGTCAGCGAGGACGGCAACCGCAATGGCGGCTTCTCTCTGCAGTACTGGGGACCGACCCGGCAATGGCGGTTCGCGATGCCAACCGCCGACACCGACAACGCCGGCGCCAACGCGGCGCTCTCCGCCGCCCCGGCGCAGGTCGGCGCATGGACGCATCTCATCGGGGTGTACGACGCGTCCGCCGCTCAGGTCCGGCTGTACGTGAACGGTGTGCTGGCCGGTACCGCGCCGCGTCCTGGTAGCTGGAACGCCGCGGGCGCGCTGCAGCTGGGCCGGGCGAAGGCCGGCGGCAGCTACGGCGGCTACTGGCCGGGCGACGTCGACGCGGTGCAGGTCCACCAGCGGGTGCTGCTGCCGGGCGAGATCCAGCAGGTACCTCGGGTCGGCGGTGGGTGGCGGCTGGACGAAGCCAGCGGTGTGACGGCGTCCGACGTCACCGGTGCCCACCCGGGCACGCTGTCCGGCGGCGCCTCGTGGACCGCCGGCCGGACGGGTAACGCGGTGGCCCTCGACGGCAGCACCGGCCAGATCAGCACTGCCGGACCGGCGGTACGCACCGATGGCAGCTACACCGTGGCCGCGTGGGTACGGCTGGCCGCCACGGGCCGGGCCGCCGTTGCGGTCAGCCAGGACGGGTCGGCGGTCAGCGGCTTCACCCTCGGCTACTCCTGGGACGTCGCCGACGGCCGCGGTTCCTGGTCGTTCGGCGGGGCCACCAGCGACGCCGCCGGGGCCGGTACCCGGGAGGCGGTGGACGTGTTCGACCCGCCGCAGACCGGCGTGTGGACGCATCTGGCCGGCGTGTACGACGCCAA
The DNA here is from genome assembly GCA_036506875.1 of Kribbellaceae bacterium. Lineage (GTDB taxonomy): Bacteria > Actinomycetota > Actinomycetes > Propionibacteriales > Kribbellaceae > DASRHY01. Next base: position 3,214 of record DASXRB010000078.1, read on the forward strand.
GGAGCGCACGCTGCGCCTGTACGTCAACGGCCAGTTCGTCGACGAGACCAGCCATACCAGTGCCTGGAATGCCGGCGGCAAGGCATACATCGGCCGGGGTCGCATGCCAGGTGCCGCCACACCCGCGTACTGGCCGGGCGCCGTCGACGACGTGTGGCTGTACTCCGGCGTGCTCAGCGACCAGGAGATCTGGGACGAGTACGGGCCGGTCGCCGACCCAACCCCACCGCGGGTGAGCTTCTGGCCGACCAGCACGCCGGAGTACCGGATCTACCACGATGCGAGGCCGGTCGAGCTGGGGCTGCGGTTCAGCTCGTCGGCGGCGGGCAGTGTCACCGCGCTGCGCTTCATGAAGGCGTCTGGGGACACCGGCCCGCACACGCTGAGCCTGTGGAGCGCCACCGGCTCGCTGCTGGCGCAGGTCACGACGGACGCCGAGACCGACGCGGGCTGGCAGCAGGTGTCCCTACCCGATCCCGTCCCGATCGAGCCCGACCAGGTCCACGTGGTGTCGTACCACAGCAGCACAGGCACGTACGCAGCGGCGAACCGCTTCTTCACCACCAACGGCGCGCTGACGTCGGGGCCGCTGACCGCGCCGGCCGACAACAACGGCGTCTACGTCTACGGACCGACCGCACTGCCCACCGAGACCTACGAGGGCAGCAACTACCTCGCCGACGTTGTCTTCAGCTAGGGGAGCCATCGTGACTACCTCCAACCGGGATCATTCGCGGGTCGTGCGGTGGCGGGCGTACGCCAGGATCCGGCGCACCGCTGGGACGTGGATCGCCGCGATCATGGCGGTCGTGGTGGCGGCCGGCGGGCTGGTCGCGGTCTCCGGGGCCGCCCCGGCGGCCGCGTCCCCGCGGTGGCGACCCGACGTGCAGCACGAGCGATCGGTGCGTGGCACGAACCTGGTCCCGCGGCGCAGGCCGACCCCGACGCTGCCGGCATGGGTGGTGCCGCCGGTGACGTGGCCGGCTGCAGGCGTTGCCGATGCGGCGCTGGGCCGTGCCGGTGCGGTACGGGCCGGCCAGCTGCCGGTCTGGGTGGGGCCGCCG
>DASXRB010000079.1:0-2043 GCA_036506875.1 Kribbellaceae bacterium
CGAAGAAGCGGCCGGCCGCCGACCACGGGCCGGGATGGTTGTCCGCGTCGATCCAGCGCACCCGCCAGCGGTAGGCGGAGCCGGAGGTCGGCAGGTACTTGCTCCATGCGTACGCCGCCTGCTTGGTCGTCGCCGTGAACACCCGGTTGGCGCTCGAGAAGGTCGCGTCGTCGAACTTGTAGACCTCGACCGTGTAGCTCGCCGCGGAGCCGTGCGGAGTCCACCGGAACGGCGTCGCGCCACCCACTTGGGCGCCGCCCACGGGAGAGGTCAGGGTGACCGCCTGCGAGTCCTTCGTCACGTGCCAGACCGGGCTCCACTGGAGGTGGTTGCCCTCGGCGTCGATCGCCTGCACCCGCCAGGAGAGGTTGCCCTCGGGCAGCGTCCCGTCGAAGGGCGTGTACGTCGGCTGGTCGACCTCGCGGTAGTCCAGCAGCGTGCCGAAGGTGTTGGTCGCCGAGATCTCGATCCGGTACTTCTGGGCCGTCTGCGGCGACTTCGCCGCGCCCCCGGCGTACGGGACGGAGGCGTTGGTGTCGTAGTAGTCCTGCCACGTGAAGGTGATGTCGTCGGCATGGCTCGTGCCATTGCCCGGCTGCTGGAGAACGACCGCCGGCGACACCTTGCGGAACGCGTTGGTCGCCGACGCGTGCACCGAGATCGGGTCGGGTGCGCAGTGGCTCGGCGCCTTGCAGGGCCGGACGAACCAGTAGTAGGACTGCCCGGCCTGGTTGTCGGCGAGCGCCTCCTTGACCATCGACGACGTCGGCGTCCACATCGTGTTGGTCGTGGCGATCCCCGTGAAGATCCGGTTGGTCAGCTCGCGGTCGTTTGCCAGGTAGACCATGTAGAACCCCGCGGACGGCACCGAGGCCCATGAAAGCACCGGGGTCGCCGGCACCCCGGTACAGATGTTCTCGTCGCTCACGGTGCCGCCGAGCGCCTTGGCGCACGAGGTGTGCGCGTCCAGCGCCAGGCCGTCAAGCGCGATCGCCTGTCCCGTGACCGGCGGGAGGTCGTTGATCGTGAACGTCGCGAGCGGTCCGAAGCCGAGCGACCCACCGCCCGCGTCGAGCGCCTGGACCCGCCACTCGTAGTTGCCCGGGTTGAGGAAGTAGTCGTCGGTGTCGGTGGCGGCCGGGTAGGGGTACTTCCCGGTCAGCACGTGAGCTGTGTTGGTGGGCAGCCAGAAGCCGGAGCCGGCCACGCCGATCTGGAGGCGGTAGTAGGCCGCGTTCGCGACAGGCTCCCACGACAGAGCCGGGAAGCGGGCCGTTGCAGGGTCGCCGGCGACGCCGGTCAGCGGGGTGAGCGGCGCAGCGCCCGTGGTCGGCATCACGCCGCTGAGCGAGAAGCTGCGGCCGACGTACTTGGGCGACGTCGAGCCGGTGGAGTCGACCGCCTGCACCGTCCAGGTGAACGGGCCCTTGGCCGGATCGAGCTTGGTGGTGCCCTCGGGCGTCCAGGCCAACGCGTACGTCGTGGCGCTGGCGGCGACCTTGTCGGCGGCGTCCCTGATCTCGACGAAGTACTTCGCGGCCTCGCGCGCGGCCGCCCACTTCAGCGTCGGCACACCCACCGTGTCGCCGTCGGCCGGCGCGAGCTGCGTCACCTTGCCGGAGTCGTAGACGAGCTTGTGGATCTCGGAGTAGATGCCCTCCACGACCGGGATGCGGGGTGCGTCGAGCGCACGGACCCGCCAGTACGTCGCGATGCCCTGGTCCGGCATGCACAGGTCGTGATTGCTCCCGGTGGTGCCGGCGTACTCGGGCGCGTAGGTCGTGGCTGCGGTGAAGCACGTCTCGAAGGTGTCGGGCGAGAAGTTGGCGTCGGTGCCGACGTCGAGCTGGTAGCGAGTCGCGTGCGGCACCGGCGTCCACTGGAAGTAGAACGGGTCGCCGGCGGCCGGGGCGAGCTGGTCGGCCGGGTGCAGCAGCGTCGGCTGGTCCGGCCAGTCCCGCTGGAAATAGAACGGATTCGCCGGCCACGGCATCTTGGTGCCGGCGGCGTCGATCGCGCGCACCCGCCAGTAGTACTGGTCGT
>DASXRB010000080.1:0-2780 GCA_036506875.1 Kribbellaceae bacterium
GGTTCTGCAGGTTCGGCAGCTCCAGCAGCGAGATCAGGCCCTTGCCGGCGGACGGTTCCACGGCCGCGCTTCCGATCGGCACGAACCCGAGCTCGTGAGTGTCATCCAGTCGCAGGGGTCCGAGCTCACCACCGGTCTCGCCGGCGAAGCTGACGTCGTACGGAGTGGTCCGGGGTTCGAGGCGGTCCCCTGACCGAGCGAGGGTGAGGTCGATCGGCAGCCACGTGCCGTCGGGCTGGCGGACGTTCACCGTGCTCGAGTAGAAGCGTGTCGTCCGGGTGCCGTCGGGGACGCGTGCGGGTCGAGCCCGTCGGCCGACCCGGTGCGCTGCCTCGGCGCCTCAGTCACCGCCCCGAACGGCAACCCTGTCGCCGGCGTGCCCCTGCCGACGCCGGCTGGTAGCCGGTCCGCAGTCCCGTCGCAAGTGCGACCACGATGGCAACTGCGCGTACCCCGAACGACCTCATCGGCCCCTCCGCGATCTCCAGCCCCCGGCCGGTGCCGGGTGAACCCCGCAGAGATCGTGAAGGAGGCCAGTTTCAGCCGACTTTCATTCGAGTTGTACCGGGTCCTATGACCCGGGCTCAGTGCACGACGACCACCCTCGTGGTGACAGTGGTGAAGTTCCAGATCACGCCGGACATCGCCCGCGACACCCGGATGCAGCCGTGCGACTGCCGGTAGTTCGTGCCGAGCAGGTAGTCCGGGTGGATCTGCGTGCCGGTGGACACGTAGTACGGGATCTGGTGGAAGCCGATGCCGCACGGCGCGAACCGCACGTAGTTGTAGAGCACCAGCCGGCCGTCCTCGGTGTGGTTGTACTTCACCCGTCCGGGCCGCCCGCACTTCGGGCCGGTGTAGTAGGTGCCGGTCTTCAGGTACGCCGGGTTGTCGATCATCCCGCCCTGCGCCACCACGTGCCCGGCGGAGTCGATGATCCACAGGTAGTTCTGCGACTGGCTCAGCACGATCCGCCGGCCGCCGCCACTGGTCGTCGGCACCGCGCGCTTGTCGCAGCGCTTGCGCCACGACACCCCGAGACGCCAGTACGTCGGCCCGTCCAGCTCACCGGTCTGCGCGATCTTCATGACCGCCTGGAACCGGACCGTGGCGGCCTTGGTCATCATCCCGGCGGTGCCGTCGACCGGCCCGGCGTTGCAGCCGAGGTAGTTCAGCCGGGTCTGCGCGATCTTGATCTGGGTGGTGGTGAGCGCCTCGGCGGGCAACGTCGTACCGACGATCGTCGCCGACGAGCCCACGACGACGGCGAGAGCCATCATCGCGATTCTGGTGATCCGGCGCATGCTGCGAACCCCTCCTTGTGCTGCGGGCGGAAACAGCTCCTACACCCCTGACGCGGCCCGCGGGCGAATGGTTGGAAGCTCGTACGACGGGATCTCAAATCGGCTTCGCACGCCGGGAGCACGCTTTTTCGACCCCGGATCTCGGTAGACTTCCCGGGGTGATCTTCAAGCGAGTCGGCGACGAGCGGCCGTACCCGGATCACGGGTACCGCCAACGGGACTGGGCCGAGCTGCCGCCGCGGCAGGTCCGGCTCGACCAGCTCGTCACGACGAAGGGGACGCTGGATCTCGAAGCGTTGCTCGACGAGGACTCGACCTTCTACGGCGACCTGTTCGCACACGTCGTGGAGTGGAAGGGCGACATGTACCTCGAGGACGGGTTGCATCGCGCGCTGCGGGCGGCACTGCAGCAACGACTCGTGCTACACGCACGGGTCCTCGTCCTGGACTGAGGCCTCATGGCGATCCTGCGTGAACAGCCCCGGCCCCGCCGCCGGATCCACTGGCAGACCCCCATCACGATGATCGTTCTGCTCGGTGTGCTCGCCGGCGGCGCCTGGTGGGGCTGGAACTCGCTCACCCGGGGCAGCGCGGAGCCGCAGTGCACGATGACCCAGCTGCCGAACAACCGGCTGACCCCGAAGGATGTCGTGGTCAACGTCTACAACGCGGGCGCCAGGACCGGCACCGCCGCCGCGACCGCGGAGCTGCTGAAGCGCCGCGGCTTCCTGATCGGCAAGGTCGCGAACGAGCCGAACGGCGAGAAGGTCAGCGCGCTGGCCGTCAAGGGCGCGGCCGCGAACGCCGCCGAGGTCAAGCTGGTCGCCGGCCAGACCACACAGAAGCCGCCCGTCGTCGCCGACGGCCGCACCGACCACTCGGTGGACCTGCTGCTCGGCCCGAAGTTCACCACGCTGAACCCGTACGCCATCCGCTTCGTCACCGTCCCCGGCGGCCAGTCCTGCATCCCGGTCCGCAAGACCCAGGCACCGATACCCTCCGGCCAGGTCCCCAACTGACCGGGGCGCTCAGCGGGTCTCCTCGCGACCGCGCTCACCGAACCAACCGGCCAGCCGGCCGGCCCGGCTGACCGCGCGGAACCGCCGCAGCGCCGGCTCGCGCAGCCCGCTCGGCGCCACCACGAGCACGTCGTCGCCGACCCGCAGCACGGTCCGCGCGTCCGGCACGAACGGCTTCTGGTCGCGGATCACCAGCGACACCGACACCCCGGCCGGCAGCCGCAGCTCGCCGATCTCGACACCCGCGAGTCGCGACTTCGGCGGCACCCGCAGCTGCAGCATGTCCGCGCCGAGCCGCTCCAGCGGCGCCACGTCGACGTCCACTTCCCGGGCCGCGTCGGTGTCGAGCACGTCCAGCCGACGCGCCACCCACGGCAGCGACGGACCCTGGAGCAGGGTGAACAGCACCACCAGCACGAACACCACGTCGAAGATCCGCTGCGCCTGCGGCGTGCCC
>DASXRB010000081.1:0-1756 GCA_036506875.1 Kribbellaceae bacterium
GACCACGAAACGGGCACCCCCGAGCGGCGACACGCTCACGTCCACAGTGCCGCCGTGGCCGCGGACCACCTCCCGGACAATCGCGAGGCCGAGCCCGGAACCACCGCTGCCGCGGTCCCGGCTCGCGTCGAGCCGGACGAACCGCTCGAACACCCGGGCTCGCTCGGACTCCGGAATCCCCTCCCCGTCGTCCTCCACCACGACCGTCGCCGTACCGGCGTGTTCGGCCAGTGTGAAGCGCACCTTGCTCCGGGCCGCCCGGACCGCGTTGTCCGCGAGGTTCCGGATCACCTGGCTCAGCTTGGCCGCGTCACCGGAGATCCGGACAGCCGGTACGACGCCCTCGATCTCGGGACCGCCCGCACTCCGCAACCGCCGGAGTTCGGCGTCGACCAGGTCGTCAAGATCCACGTCGGTGCGCTGGATCTGCAGGCCGGTGTCGTCGGCCTTGGCCAGCAGAAGCAGATCCTCGACCAGTCTGCGCATTCGCTCCGTCTCGGCCTGCATCACCTGGTGCAGCTCGAAAGCGGACCGGCCGGTGGGGTCGGCATTGATCACGTCCAGCGCGGCCGTCAGGCTGGCGATCGGCGAGCGCAGCTCGTGGCTGGCGTCGGCCACAAACCGGCGCTGCGTCTCCTGGCCGGACTGCAGCCGGTCCAGCATCTCGTTCATCGTCACCGCCAGCCGTGCGATCTCGTCCTCGGCAGCAGGCACCGGGACCCGCTCGGCCAACTGCTCGACGTCGATCCCATGCACCCGGGCCCTGATCTGCTCCACCGGCCGCAGCGCCCGCCCGACCAGCACCCAGGTCGCCACGCCGACCAGGGCCAGCAGCACCGGGATGCCGATCAGCAGATAGGTAGTGACAGTAGCCACCGTCTCACGCTGGGTCTCCAGCGACGAGGCCACCACCACCGTGAAGCGGACCCCGTGGAAGTCGGTGCCGCGAGCAACGATCAGATAGGGATGGTCGTCATCGAGCAGCGGCATCCCGCCGACCTGGTTGCTGACCGTCTGCCCCGACGGCGGCCGGTCCGCGCTGAGCGGGGCCTCGTGCGTCCGTGGCGACGAGCTGGCGATCACCCGATCACGCTGATCGACGACCTGGATCAGCTGCGTCGGCCTGATGTTCGCGATCAGCTCCCTGGCCAGCCCGCCGTCACCTTCCTCCCGAACCTGACTCGCCACGTCGACAGCCCGCGCCTGCGCCTGGTCCGCCACGCTGGTGACCAAGGTGCGCTGAAGCAGGAGCAAAAGAACGGCCGCTCCGAGCGCGAGGGCCACCGCGACGACCGCCACCGCGGCGGCCGTCGACCGCCCACGGACGCCGGACCGGCGAACAACCGCCCGCACCCGCCCCAAGCTGGTCACGTACGGACCTCCCGCTCAGCCGATTCTCATCACCACAAACCGATTGGCCCTCACTCGCCATACTGCCAGGCAACGACTCACGGAGCGTCCTGACGCCACGTGTATCGCCGTCACTGTGCGCGCTCGACGTCACCTCAAGACCCGGACCATCGTCATCATCGCCACCGAGCCGAGGGTGCCCACCATTGGCAGCCGCATCTGCATCGCGCCGCCGCCACCGGCACCGCCACCACGGCCGCCGAGAGTCGTCGTCCTCGACGTACAGCGGGCTTTCGGCGCGGGTTCGATCACGCGCGGTTGCGGCACGCCGGGGAAAGTGTGCGCGGCGCGGGGCGGGGCACGATCCGGGTTGCCGCTAAGGTTTGCTCGGCTGACCAGCCCGCGG
>DASXRB010000082.1:0-4082 GCA_036506875.1 Kribbellaceae bacterium
GGACCTGCTGAGCATCCTGGTCTGCCCGAAGTGCCGGACGGCGCTGCGCGCGGACGACGCGGCCGACGAGCTGGTGTGCACGAACCCCGACTGCGGCCTGGCGTACCCGGTCCGCGACGAGATCCCGGTGCTGCTGGTCGACGAGGCCCGCGACCCGCACCGGGCCTCCTGAGATGACCGGGGAGTTCGACGACAGCCGGCTCGACGACCCGGTCGCGCTGGAGGCCGCCGACGACATCCTGCGCGAGCTGGCCGGGGCCGGTGCGCGGGTGCGGGCCGAGCTGGACGCGGCCGGTCCGGCGCTGGGGGGTCTGGAGCCGGACGGCGGCTTCCGGCCGCGTGCGGTGGTGGCGGCCGGCCGCGACGCGCGGCTGGTCCGTGCCGTCCTGGAGCCGGTCTGCCCGGTGCCGTTCGTGGCCTGGCCGGGGCCGGGCCTGCCGGGCTGGACGGGTGCGCTCGACCTGGTCGTCGTACTGGCCGGGTCGAAGGACGACCCGACGGCCGTCTCGGCGGTCGCGGAGGCGGTACGACGCGGCTGCGGTCTGCTGGTCGCCTCGCCGGAGTCGTCCCAGGTCGGCGAGGTGGCGGCGGGGTCGCGGCACGCGATCCGGCTGCCGTCGCAGTCCGACGACGCCCTGGCCACCGCGGTGGCGGTGCTGCAGGCGCTGCACCAGCTGGACCTCGGCCCGGCGGTCGAGGCCCAGGCGGTCGCCGACACCCTGGACGAGGTGGCGGTGGCGTGCTCGCCACAGCTCGACGTGGCCGCGAACCCGGCGAAGGACCTGGCGCTGATGCTGGCCGACGCGCTGCCTCTGATCTGGGGTGGCTCGGTGCTGTCCGCGCGGGCGGCCCGCCGGGTGGTGGAGGCGGTCCGGCTGGCGAGCGGGCGGCCGGCGCTGGCCGCGGACGCCGAGCACCTGCTGCCGGTGCTGGTGAACCAGCCGCCGCGCGACCTGTTCGCGGACCCCTTCGAGTCCGGTGAGCAGCTGCGGCCCGGCCTGGTGGTGCTGGACGACGGCTCCGACGAGCCGCAGGTGACGGCGACCCGGTCGAAGCTGATCGAGACCGCCGAGCTGCACGACGTGCGGGTGCACGTGCTCGGCCACGCCGTCGGCACCGACGTGACGCGTTACGCGGCGCTGCTGCACCACGGGCGGTACGCGGCGGCCTACCTCGGCATCGGCCTGGGACGGTACGGGGCGGACTCCGACCACGCCGGGGAGGACACCCGGGGATGGTGAGCCTGCTCCGCAACACCGTGCGCGACTACGCCTGGGGGTCGCCCACGACGATCCCGGAGCTGCTCGGCGAGCCCGCCGACGGCCGGCCCTGGGCCGAGCTGTGGATGGGCGCGCACGAGGGCGCGCCCTCGGTGCTTGCCGACGGCAACAACTTGTACGACGCCGTGACGGCGGACCCGGCCGGGGTGCTCGGGCCCGAGGTCGCGGAGCGGTTCTCCGGGCGGTTCCCGTTCCTGGCGAAGATCCTGGCGGCGGCGCAGCCGCTGTCGATCCAGGCGCACCCGTCGGCGGCGCAGGCCGCGGAGGGGTTCGCCCGGGAGGACGCGGACGGGGTGCCGCGGGACGCGGCGGAGCGGAACTATCGCGACGCCTGGCCGAAGCCGGAGATCCTGGTCGCTCTGGGCACCTTCCAGGCGCTGGTCGGGTTCCGGCCACTCGAGCGGACCCTGGCGCTGCTGGACGCGCTGGCGTGCGCGCCGCTCGCCGGCCTGGCCGCGTCGCTGCGGGACGGGAAGCTGGCCGAGGTCTTCGAGCAGGTGATGAGCTCGTCGACGGACGCGGTGCGGGACGACGTGGCGGCACTCGGCTCGGCGTGCCGGGACTACCACGGGACCGGGTTCGCGGCGGAGGCGGCGACGCTGGACCGGCTGGCGGCGGACTTCCCGGACGACCCGGGGGTGCTGGCCGCGCTGCTGCTGAACCGGGTGACGCTGGAGCGGTTCGACGCGGTGTACCTGCCGGCCGGCAACGTGCACGTCTACTTGCACGGGACCGGGTTCGAGGTGATGGCGAACTCGGACAACGTGCTGCGCGGCGGGCTGACCCGCAAGCACGTCGACGTCCCGGAGCTGATGTCGGTGGTCGACTTCACGCCGCTGCCGGACCCGGTGCTGCGGGCGGTGCCGGGTGACGCTCCCGGGGTGTGGGACTACCCGGCCGGGTGCGAGTACTTCGTCGTACGACGTGTTGAGCTCGACGGTGTGCCGGTGTCGCTCGAGGCGGGTGGGCCGCGGATCGTGGCGTGCCTGGACGGGGACGTGACCGTGCGGTGCGGGGACGGGGTCGCGGAGCTGACCGCGGGACGGTCCGCGTTCGCCGGCGGGACCGAGCCGGCGTGTAGCCTGACCGGTCGCGGCACGGCTTTCACCGTGTCGGTTCCCCGGACTGCTCGAGGAGACGAACGTAGATGAGCGCTGGTGGCGGGTCGAAAGCCGTCATCGCGGCCCTGATGGCCAACCTGGGCATCGCCGTGACGAAGTTCCTGGCCTGGTTGCTGACCGGTTCGTCGTCGATGCTCGCGGAGGCGATCCACTCGGTGGCCGACTCCGGGAACCAGGGCCTGCTACTGCTCGGTGACAAGCGTGCGCGCCGTGAGGCGACCGTGCTGCACCAGTTCGGGTACGGCCGGGAGCGCTACGTCTACTCGTTCGTCGTGGCGATCGTGCTGTTCAGCGTCGGTGGCCTGTTCGCGCTGTACGAGGGCTGGCACAAGGTGCACGAACCGCACGCGATCGAGTCCTGGCACTGGGTGCCGGTCGCGGTGCTGGTGGCCTCGATCGTGATGGAGGGCTTCTCCTTCCGGACCGCGATCGCGGAGTCGAACAAGATCCGCGGCGGCATGTCGTGGCCGCACTTCATCCGGTCCGCGCGCTCGCCGGAGCTGCCGGTCGTACTGCTGGAGGACTTCGCCGCGCTGACCGGTCTGGTGCTCGCGCTGGTCGGCGTCGTGCTGACCATTGCCACCGGCAACGGTGTGTACGACGGGCTGGGGTCGATGACGATCGGCGCGCTGCTCGTGCTAGTGGCGATCTTCCTCGCGATCGAGATGAAGTCGCTGCTGATCGGCGAGTCCGCGACCGTGGAGTCGCAGCGCCGGATCGAGGACGCGATCGCCACGGCGCCGGGCGTGGAGCGGCTGATCCACTGCAAGACGCTGCACGTCGGCCCGGAGGAGGTGCTGGTCGCGGCCAAGTTCGGGGTCGCCCCGACGGATGCCGCCTCGGACGTGGCCGCCGCCATCGACGCCGCCGAACGCGCCGTCCGCGAGGCCGAGCCCACCGCCGCCCACATCTATCTCGAGCCGGACATCTACCGCACCAGCTACACCCCGGCCGACCGCCCGGCGGTACCGGACACCCCGTCGCACTGACACCTCGCCGGTTCCGGCGGAAGCGGCTTGGCCGGATCGTGACCATGGCGGGTGCGGTTCGTTACCGCGTCAATGAGTGTGCGTGCCTAGCCTGGATACGTGGCCACCATCGGTGGTCCCCGCGCTGGGGACGTGGGACTGGAGGACCTGCTCGAGAGCTCGCCGGAGCCCCGGGCGCACACCTCCGTGGCTGCCGAAGCCGCCTTGCTCACCGGGCTCGGCGCGCTGCTGACGGCTCCTTTCTCGGTGCTCTACAGCCTGTCGGCCGGGTTGGCCGCCGTGGCCTTGCTCTGTGGTTTCGTGGCGCTCGTCACCACCCGGCGGCCGGACCTCGCGGGCAGCGCCCTCGGCTCGTTCGGGCTGGGGTTCGGGCTGCTCGCGCTGGCGCTGCTCGCGGTCCGCTTCGCCGGCGTCGACACCGCCTTCGGCGACTCCGTCGTACCGTGGCTCGCCGACCTCCTGCAGCGCGGCAACGCTCGTCTCCCGCAACCGCGCTGACGCCACGAGTTGTTACAAGGGGCCGATGAGTGCCGACACGCCTGGTCACAAGGGCCCGATGAACGGTACGAGGGGCTAGCGCGGGCCTGTGGGGTGGGGAGGGGGGAGCATGCCGGAGCGGCCCAGCCAGCGGAGGGCGCGTTCGCGGTCTACCTCGGCCTGGGTGGGCGGGACGGTGATGCGGCCGATGCGGA
>DASXRB010000083.1:0-1794 GCA_036506875.1 Kribbellaceae bacterium
GGGTCGGGTTCAGCTCACCGTGAAGCTGCGAGTGGGGCTGACCGCCAGCAGGTGGTCGACGTCTGCCGGCTTCACGACGCGGTAGCTGTAGGTGCCGCGAGCCGACGGCTTCAGCGTGAAGGCGTACGTGCTCTTCGACGACAGCTTGCCGGAGGCAACGTTCGCCCAGCGGCCGCTACCGATGTAGTGCTGCAGGTAGACGACCTGCCCGACGTGGTACGGGTTCACCCCGCCGGAGACCGTGACGGTGCCGCCCAGCGGCAGGCTCGTGCGGGAGACGTACGCCGACACCACCGGCCGCACCCCGACGGTGGCGATGTTGCTGCCGGAACCGATCAGGTACGTCGAGCCGCTGTACCAGCGCCACTGGAACTGGTTCGTCGCGGACGGCTTGTAGACGTACTTTGCCGTCCCGGTGCTGTCGGTCGTCGCGGTGCGCAGCAGCCGCCAGCTCGTCTGGCCCTTCTGGAGCGCGAGCAGCTTCAGCGCGGCACCGGCGATCGGGCCGGTGCCGTCGGCCCGCACCAGCCTGCCGGTCAGCGTCACGCTGCCGCCGTAGGTCAGCGACGTCGTCGACACCGCGAGCCCGGTACGGCTGCCGCCGAGCTTGGTCTCCGCGAACGGGCTGTACTGCCCGGCGCGGTCCTTCACCCAGGCGCGGAAGATGTAGGTCGCGCCCCAGCCGAGCCCGGTGGCGGTCGCGGAGGTGCCGGTGCCGGCGTACACCCCGACGCCCTGGAACGGCGTCGCCGGGGGAGCACCGCCGGTGGAACGCCGCACCACGACCTGGCTGAAGTCGTTCAGCGACGGGTTCGTCCAGTGCAGCGTGGCCGACGAGTACCACCCGGTCGCGTCGAACCCGGTCACCGCCGTCGGCAGCAGGTCCGGCCGGAAGGTGGTGGTGACGGGCACCGTGTTCGTGTCGCCGAGCGTGTCCTTCACCGCGCCGACGACGATCCGGTACGGCGTGATGTCCGCGAGGTTCGCCGAGGGCGTGAACGTCGCCCGCTTCGTGCCCGCGTCGTACGCGACCGTCCCCGGCACCGCGGCGCCCGTCTTCCCGTTCAGCAGCCGCACCGTCGACGTGCTGACCGAAGCCGGGTCGATGTCGCGCTGGAACGTCACCACCGGCTTGACCGCCAGCGTGTGCGTCACCCCGAAGTCCTCCGGCGAGATGTCCCGAACCCACAGTTGGTCACCCGGAGGCGTCGACACCGCGGACACCGTCACCGCCGAGATCGTGTACGACCGGAAGTCCGCGGCGCCGTTGAAGTTGCGCACGGCAACATAGCTGTAGCCGGCCGGCAGTGCGACGGTGACGGTCTCGGGTTCGCCCGGGTACCCGTTGTCCACCTCCTCGTGCAACTGGCGCAGGCTGCCGTCGTACGGGGTGAGCACCGGGTCGAAGTTCTGGGCCCGGCTGTCGTAGGCGGGAGGCGGCGTGACGGTGATCCGGACGGTCCGGGCCGAGCCGCTGTTGATGACGTACCAGTCGAGGTCACCGGCGGCGCCGATCGTGCCCTGCGCACTGCCGGCGAGCGGCGTCGCGTGCGCCGGCATGCCGTTGTGGTCTGCCACCGGCGCGACCAGGTCGCCGGCCTTGGCGCCACCGAGTGCGCCGTACGCGTCGACGAAGCCGTAGCCGTGGTACGGGTCGATCCCGCGCGGACCCGCGTCGCGGGCGCCAGCCTTGATCCGGCCGATCACCTGCGCCGGTGTGAGCGACGGGAACCGCGTCCGGACCAGCGCCGCGATCCCGGCCACCAGCGGCGACGAGAACGACGTACCGCTCAT
>DASXRB010000084.1:0-1614 GCA_036506875.1 Kribbellaceae bacterium
CAGGGCCGTCGTGCCCGAAGCCCGTGATCGACAGCACCACGAGGCGCGGGTTGAGCTCCAGCAGCCGGCCGGTGCCGAAGCCGAGCCGGTCCAGCACGCCGGTGCGGAAGTTCTCCAGCAGCACGTCGGCCCGCCGGACCAGCGCCTCCAACGTCGCCTGGCCGTCGTCGCTCTTCAGGTCCAGCGCGATCGACTGCTTGTTCCGGTTGCAGGACAGGAAGTACGTCGACTCGTGGCCGGTCTCGGTCTCGACGAACGGCGGTCCCCAGCCGCGGGTGTCGTCCCCGGTGCCTGGTGACTCGACCTTGATCACGCGGGCGCCCAGGTCGCCGAGCATCATCGCGGCGTGCGGTCCGGCGAGTGCGCGGGTGAGGTCGACGACCACCGTGCCGGCCAGCGGACCCGTCACGACAGCGCCCCGGGGACGACGAGCACCAGCCAGCTCAGGATCGGTGCGGCGACCATGATCGACATGCCCCAGGCCATCAGCCGTTTGAACACCTCGTCGCGCTGGTCCAGGTCGGAGTTCGCCACCACCAGCGCACCGTTGGTGGAGAACGGGCTGCAGTCCACTACCGACGCCGAGATCGCCAGCGCCGCGATCAGGCCGACCGCGCCGATCTGGCCGGTCTGCAGGAACGGCACGGCCAGCGGGATGAGCGCACCGAGGATGCCGGTGGTCGACGCGAAGGCCGAGACGACCGCGCCGATCAGGCAGATCAGGAACGCGGCGAGCAACGGCGACCCGACCTTGGCGACGCCGTCGCCGAGCCACTTCACCGTGCCCTGGTCCTCGAGCAGCGAGACGTAGGTGACGATGCCACCGACCAGCAGCACCGTGCCCCAGCTGATCTTGTCGACGGCACCGCGGGCCGAGGACGGGAAGATCAGCGTCAGCCCGACAGCCACCGCGAGCGCGAGGAAGCCGACATCCAGGTCGAAGACCAGCGCACCCACGGCGAGCCCGAGCAGGCCGAGCAGCGTGAGCGACCGCTGCGCGTCCAGCCGCGGGGTGTCGTCCCCGGACGGCTGCGGCTGACCGCCGAACCCGCGCTCCACCGCCGCACCCGGCGTCCCGGTCACCGGCGCGCGGGTCGCCGTCGCGCTTGCCGCGACCGCGGCCGTCTCCAGGCTCCGCAGTTCGCGCTGCTCGTTGCCGCGCCTGACCAGCTCACGACCGCCGAGCACGATGAAGCCGAGCACGCTGATCGACGCGCAGGCGACCACGGCGCTGATGAACAGCATCGTCGGGCTGCCGTCCAGCTTGCTCTTCTCGACCACGCCGTTGGTGATCGCCCCGAAGACGCCGATCGGCGAGAAGCTGCCCGCCGTCGCGCCCTGGACCACCACCAGTCCCATCAGTACCCGGTTGATCCGATACCGGGCCGCGAAGCCCATCGCGATCGGCGCGACGATGGCGACCGCCGCCGGTGTGACCGCACCGATGCTGGTGACCAGCGCGCAGACCACGAACATCACCCACGGGACGAGCGCGACGCGGCCGCGGACCAGCCCGACGGACGCGTGCACGAGCCAGTCGACAGTGCCGTTGTTCTTCGCCAGCGCGAACAGGTAGGTGACGCCGACGAGGATGACGAACAGGTTCGCCGGGAA
>DASXRB010000085.1:0-3347 GCA_036506875.1 Kribbellaceae bacterium
CCGCACGACGCGGTCCGCAGCGTGAAGGGCAGCGTGCACCGGATCGTCTCCGCCGCCGGCACCACCCGGGTCGAGGGCAGCCTGTCCGGCCTGCGCCGGGTGTTCGCCATCGGCACCGGCGGCGTCACCGTCGGCGGCGACCGGGCCGACGTGCTGGCCGGGCTCACCGGCGTCGCTCCGGACCCGGTCCGGGTCGCCACGCGGCTGCTCTACCCGGCGATACCCTGGCCGGTCGGCTGGCAGCCGGTCTGGCGCGAGGTCGGCGCCGTACTCCCCGGGCACTACCTGACCCTCGACAGCGGCGAGACCACCCGCTGGTGGGTCCCGCCCGAGCCCACGCTCTCCCTGGCCGGCAGCGCGGAGGCCCTGCGCGCCGCGCTCGTCGACGCGGTGCGGGTCCGGCTGCGTCCCGGGCGCCCGGTCGTCTCGCACCTCAGCGGCCTGGACTCCAGCTCGCTGTTCTCCATCGCCGTCGCCGAGGGTGCCGACGTACTCGGGATCACGGCCGCGCAGCCGGACGCGATGGACAGCGACGTCGAATGGGCGCGTCGTACCGTCGCCGCGCTGAACGCGCCGCACGCACGGCACGAGGTGATCCCCGCGGACGAGGTGCCCCTCGTGTACGACGGGATCCTGCGCGCCGGTGACCGTCTGGACGAGCCGTTCGGGTACGTCCACAACCGCGAGCGCTACCTCGGCATCCTGGCCCGCGGCGAGCGGGTGGCGCCGAGCGCGCACCTGATGGGACTCGGCGGCGACGAGCTGTGCGCGCCGGTCCCGCAGTGGCTGCACACGCTGCTGATGCGCTCGCCCGCGACCGGTGTCCGGCGGCTGCGCGCGGTAGCCGCGAAGAACCGCTGGGCGTACCGCGACGTGGCCCGCAACCTGGCCCGCGGCCGGAGCTATCCCGGCTGGCTGCGGGGCGTCGCGGAGCGGCTCGGGGAGCCGGTCGGCGTCAAGGATCCCGGCCTGGGCTGGGGCGTGACGCCGGTGGTGCCGGCCTGGACGACACCCGACGCGGTGGCCGCGGTGGCGGCGGAGATCGCCGCCGCGGCCGCGGCGCCGGACAGCGCCCTCGCGGCGGACCGCGGCCTGCATCGCACGCTCGAGGTGATCTACAGCGGCGCCCAGACGATGCGCGGGTTCCAGGCCATCGCGGCCGGTCGCGGTATCACCGTCGCGGCGCCGTTCTTCGACGACGAGGTGGTGACAGCCGCACTGTCCGCCCGGCTCGACGACCGGGTCGACCCGGCGCGGTACAAGCCGGTGCTGGTCGAGGCGATGCGCGGCATCGTGCCCGCGGTGACACTCGGCCGCACCAGCAAGTCCGAGACCGCGGCCACGGCTGTCATGGGCAGCCGCGAGCACCGCGACCAGCTCACCGGCCTCGCCGAGGACAGCCGGCTGGCGGGGCTCGGCCTGGTCGACTCCGAGCAGCTCTCCGAGGTCGTCCGCGGACCGATCGACATCAGGACCCCGAACCGCAGGATCGAGCCGACCATCGGCTGCGAGATCTGGCTGAGAAACGAGGCGGCGAATGTACGCATTGGCACCTGAAATCGCTCAGGTCGAGACGGAGTACGGGCTGGTTCTGCTCGACCAGGCGAAAGGCAAGTATTTCAACCTGAACCCCAGCGGCCTGATCGTGCTGCGGGAAATGTTGCGGTCCGGTGACGAGAACGACGCGGTCGCCGCCCTGACCGCGGAATTCGCGGTCGACGAGAATATCGCGACCGAGGACGTGCGCGGCGTGGTGGAGGCGCTGGTCGGCGCCGGCATCCTGGTCCGCGCGACGGAGCCGGCCGGATGAGCGTCCCGCAGACCATCGCGGTCGACCCGGCCGCGCTGCCGCTGCGCGATCGGCTGGCCGGCCGGGTCGCCGTCGTGGTCGCGAAGCGGCTGGCGAAGCGGTCGCCACGACGCATCCAGCAGGCGCTGCGCCGCCTGCGCCGCGGGGCGGCGCCCGCGACCTATGCGCAGGCTGCCGCTGCCCGCGCGGTGGTGACCGGGATCAGCCTCGACTGCACCGGCCCGCAGGGCTGCCTGCCGCGATCGATCGCCACCGCGCTGCTGTGCCGGCTGCGCGGCACCTGGCCGACCTGGTGCGTCGGGGTCCGGGTGCTGCCGCCGTTCGGCGCGCACGCGTGGGTGGTCGCCGACGACCGCGACGTCGAGGAGCCGTATCCGGCCGGCTACCACAAGGCCCTGATCAGCGTGGAGCCCGCGCGATGACCGCCCCGGAGTTCCCGATGCCGCGGACCTGTCCCTACCAGCCACCTCCTGGCTACGACGAGCTGCGCGCGGCCGGTCCGGTGACGCGGATCAGCATCCCGAGCGGCGGCACCGCCTGGGCGGTCACCGGCTACGACCAGGCACGGGCGTTGTTCAACGACAGCCGCCTGTCGGTCGACCGGACGAGCCCGGCGTATCCCCGGCTGACCAGCAGCAGGATCGACACCGCCGCGATGAAGACGGTGCAGACGTTCGTCGACATGGACGAGCCGGAGCACGGCGTGCACCGGCGGATGCTCATCCCGTGGTTCACCCTGCGCGGCGCGAACGCCCTGCGGCCCCGGCTGCGCGACGTCGCCGACGAGCTGGTCGCCGGCCTGCGTGACGCCGGCCCGCCGGCCGACCTGCTGCCGGCGTTCGCGGCACCGCTGGCCGCGGCCCTGTTCTGCGCGCTGTTCGGCATTCCCGAGGCCGACCACGCGTTCTTCCGCGAGCGCGGCTGCGTCGCGGCCACCGACCGGGCCCGCGCCGGCGAGGCGTTGTGGGACCTGCGGCAGTACCTGGACACGCACGCCAGGTCCGACCGAGCCGAGGGCCTGGTCGGCGCGCTCGTCTCCACCCGGGTGGCCGGCGGCGAGCTCACCCACGACCAGTTGCTCAACATGCTCACCACCCTGCTGGTGGCCGGCAGCGAGAACCTCGCGAACCTGATCCCGCTCGCCGTCCTCACCCTGCTCGAGCACCCCGCCCAGCTGGCGGCGGTGACGGCGGATGCGGACCTGTTGCCCGGCGCCGTCGAGGAGCTGCTGCGCTACCTGTCCATCGCCGACACCGTGCCGCGCCTGGCGCTCGCCGGCATCGAGCTCGGCGGTCATCTCATCGAGGCCGGCGACGGCGTGATCATCCCGGTCGCCGCCGCCAACCGCTCCGCCGAGGTGTTCGCCGAGCCCGACACCTTCGACGTACGACGATCCGCCCGGCAGCACCTGGCCTTCGGCCACGGCGTGCACCAGTGCCTGGGCCAGAACCTCGTCCGCGTCGTCCTCGAGGTCGCGCTGTCCGCGCTCTTCGACGGCATCCCGTCACTGCGCCTCGCCGTACCGGTCGAACGGATC
>DASXRB010000086.1:0-3339 GCA_036506875.1 Kribbellaceae bacterium
GGCGAACAAGATGCGTGCCAAGGCCACCAAGGCGACCGCTGCGCAGGTGATGCTCAGGCGGGCCGAGAAGCTGCTCGCCGGGCTGGAGGACGAGCGTGTCGCCGACAAGGTCGCGAAGATCGCGTTCCCGAAGCCCGCGCCGTGCGGCAAGACCCCGCTGACGGCGAGCGAGCTGTCCAAGTCGTACGGATCGCTGGAGGTCTTCACCGACGTCGACCTGGCCGTCGACCGCGGCAGCCGGGTCGTCGTACTCGGCCTGAACGGAGCCGGCAAGACCACCCTGCTGCGGGTGCTGTCCGGGCTGGAGCAGCCCGACACCGGCAAGGTCGAGCCGGGGCACGGGCTGAAGCTCGGCTACTACGCGCAGGAGCACGAGACCCTCGACGTCGAGCGCACGGTGCTGGAGAACATGAAGTCCGCCGCGCCGGACCTCAACGACACCGAGGCCCGCCGGGTGCTCGGCTCGTTCCTGTTCACCGGCGACGACGCCGACAAGCCCGCGAAGGTCCTGTCCGGCGGCGAGAAGACCCGCCTCGCCCTCGCGACCCTCGTCGTCTCGGCCGCGAACGTCCTCCTTCTCGACGAGCCCACCAACAACCTCGACCCGGCGTCGCGCTCCGAGGTCCTCAACGCCATCCGCTCCTACACCGGCGCGATCGTCCTCGTGACCCACGACGAAGGCGCCGTCGAGGCCCTCGAACCCGAGCGGGTCCTCCTTCTCCCCGACGGCGTGGAGGACCTCTGGACCGCCGACTACGCCGACCTCATCTCCCTCGCCTGACCCACCACCTCCGTTGATCGGGCCCTTGTGACCCGGCGTGTCGCGCATCGTCGGGCCCTTGTGACCACACTCATGGCCATCGTGGCGTCCTGGCGGCATGATTACCAGCGAGTACGACGAATTGCCGGCAACGCGCTGTCACGCCGAGCGGGCGGTCGCAAGGGACCGATGAACGACGACACGCCGGGTCACAAGGGCCCGATGAGCGGAGAAGAGGGTGGAGGACCGGGTGGCGGACGGGTTGCGGTTGAGCGTCGATGGGGCGGTGGCGCGGGTGGTGCTGGACCGGCCGGACGTGCGGAACGCGCAGACGCCGGCGATGTGGCTGGCGCTGGCGGAGTTCGGGGCGAAGCTGCCGGACGACGTGCGCGTGGTGATCGTGAGCGGGGAGGGGAAGTCGTTCTCGGCCGGGCTGGACCGGAACCTGATGGTGGGGGAGACCACCGAGCAGGGGGAGCCGCTGATCACGCTCGGGACCAAGCCGGCCGGCGAGATCACCGAGACCATCGCGTCGTACCAGGCCGGGTTCTCGTGGCTGCGGAACCCGGACTTCGTGAGCGTCGCGGCGGTGCAGGGGCATGCGGTCGGAGCGGGGTTCCAGCTGGCGCTGGCGTGCGACCTGCGGGTCGTCACCCCGGACGTGCGGTTCTGCATGAAGGAGCCGGCGCTCGGGCTGGTGCCGGACCTGGGCGGGACGCAGCCGCTGGTCGACCTGGTCGGGTATGCCCGCGCGCTGGAGATCTGCGCGACGACCCGGTGGGTGCACGCCGAGGAGGCACAGCAGATCGGGCTGGCCAACATCGTCGTACCGGCCGAGGAGCTGGAGGCGACCGTAGCCGACCTGACCGCGGTGCTGCAGGCGGCCGCGCCGAAGGCGGTGCGCGGGACGAAGGCGCTGCTGCTGGGCGCGTCGCGGCGGACGTACGACGAGCAGCTGAGGGCCGAGCGCGAGACGCAGGCCCAGCGGCTGGCCTCGCTGGTCGCCGGCGAGGGCTGACGGCCGCACGGTCACGGCGGCGATGCGGGCACGGCAGCCGCGGCAGTCACGACCGATGGAGAGTCACAACTGCCTCACAAGGGAACAAACCGGTGCGCGGGAGGTGTTTGACTGGGCACGGCGGGGTCGTCCGCCGTGACCGGCGGGACGGATGAGCGGACCCCGCGGCCGGGAGAGGAGACCGATGGATCCGGGCAGCATGCGCGCGATGGGCGCGATCGGCTGGCGGCGGCAGGACGCGTCCGTCGTCCACCAGAAGCTGGCGAAGGGCACCCTGCGGCGGATCGGCCGGTTCGCGCGGCCGTACTCGCTGCACATCGCCGTCTTCCTCGTGCTGGTCGTGATCGGCGCGGTCCTGGTGATCGCGTCGCCGCTGCTGTTCCGCAAGATCGTCGACGACGGCATCAGCAAGGGCGACGCCCGCCTGGTGACGTCGCTGGCGCTGGTGGTCGCACTGCTCGCGGTGTTCGAGGCCGTGCTCGGACTGGTCCAGCGCTGGTTCTCGGCGCGGATCGGTGAGGGCCTGATCTTCGACCTGCGCACGAAGGTGTTCGGGCACGTGCAGCGGATGCCGGTGGCGTTCTTCACCCGCACCCAGACCGGCGCACTGGTGTCCCGGCTCAACAACGACGTGATCGGCGCCCAGCAGGCGTTCACCTCCACGCTGTCCGGGGTCGTGTCGAACATCATCAGCCTGATCCTGGTGGTCGGAGCGATGATGGCGCTGTCCTGGCAGCTGACCGTCGTCGCAGTGCTCCTGCTGCCGGTGTTCCTGCTGCCGGCGCGGCTGATGGGCCGCAGGCTCGCGGCGATGACGCGCGAGCAGATGACGCTGAACGCGGACATGTCGACGGCGATGACCGAGCGGTTCAGCGTCGGCGGCGCGCTGCTCGTGACGCTGTTCGGGCGGCCGGCGACCGAGCAGGCCGGGTTTGCCGAGCGGGCCGGGCGGGTCCGCGACCTGGGCATCCGGATCGCGATGCTCGGGCGGGTGTTCTTCACCGCGCTCACGCTGGTCGCCGCGCTGGCGACCGCGCTCGTGTACGGCGTGGGCGGCAACCTCGCCGTCGACCAGACGCTGACCGTCGGAACCCTGCTGGCGCTGGTCGCGCTGCTCGGCCGGCTGTACGGTCCGCTGACCGCGCTGTCCAACATCCGGGTCGACGTGATGACCGCGCTGGTGTCGTTCGAGCGGGTCTTCGAGGTGCTCGACCTGCAGCCGATGATCGCCGACGCCCCGGACGCCGTGCCGCTGCCGGCCGGTGCCGCGAGCATCGAGTTCGACGCCGTCGACTTCACCTACCCGTCCGCCGACGAGATCTCGCTGGCCAGCCTGGAGTCCGTCGCGGTGCTCGACAAGCGCGTCAACGCCCAGGTCCTGCGCGACGTCAGCTTCACCGTGCGGCCCGGGCAGCTCGTCGCGCTGGTCGGGCCGTCCGGCGCCGGCAAGACGACGGTCACCAACCTCGTCGCCAGGCTGTACGACGTGACCGGCGGTGCCGTCCGGGTGGGCGGTCGTGACGTGTGTGAGGTGACGCTGGAGTCCCTGCGCGGCGCGGTC
>DASXRB010000087.1:0-2030 GCA_036506875.1 Kribbellaceae bacterium
ACGGTCGTAGCGCCACGTCGCGGTCGACGAGCCGCCGTACCCGACGGTCACCGACACCGCCGGCCGTCCGCCGCGCTGCGCCGACGACCGGGCGACATCCGCGGCGTAGCTGAAGTACGGCGTCGGTGGCGCGGTCCGGTCGGTCAGCCCCAGCAGCTTGCGGGGATGCGCGAAGACGTGGTTGGGCGCTCGCCTGCTGCTGTCGATCCGGTACGTCCCCCTCGGCACACGCAGCGTGCCCAGGTCCGCCAGATCGGCCACCCGATCGACGTACCGCAGCACCCACCCGTCCGCCATCGTGTCGGCGATCACGCCCTTCGTGGGACCGATCAGTGCCGCGTCCATCGGACGCAACGACCGCACCGGGCCGACCTGGTCCGGCAACCGGGAGTGGAAGATCGCGGCCAGCCGCGTGGTCCCGCCGGTGATCGGCTCGACGAACACGATGTCCGCGTCGCCGAGCCCGCGCTGCGGATGGGCGTCCGGTGTGTTGGAGACCTTGACCGTGACAGCCGGATGGTTCAGCGCGTGGCCTGTGGGCACGCCGGTGAGCGGGGCGCGTCCCTTCATGCTCACGGCTCTGTCGCCCGAGGCCGCTTTGCTCGGCGTCGCCGTCGCCGTGGGCGTCGTCGTCGGTGTCGGCGTCATCGTCGGTGTCAGTGTCAGGGTCGGCGTCGGCGTGCCGGACGGCCGGCCTGGTCCGGCCTGCTCGCCACCGCCCCACAGGGCGCACCCGCCCACGATCGCCAGGATGATCACCACGACCAGGCCGGCACGCCCGCGAGCGGTGGAAAGCAGGCGAGCCACACCCGTTGTCCGCATAACGCGACGATCCCCCGTCGGCAGCGGGCACGGCAAGACCGACATCGCTCGCGATGTGCCACACCGCTACCGATGTGCACTCTCCGCAGGAGTCGCCGAACACCCCAGGGTGCCCAGCCTCCCCGGTAGCCTCGCGGTCATGACCGTCCATGAGCTTTCGCGTGCCGACGCTCGGCGGATCGCGGTGCGGGCGCAACTGCTGGACGGCCGGCGACCGGTGGAGCTGCTGGAGACGGTCCGCGGGCTGACCCTGCTGCAGGCCGACCAGACCGCCGCGGTCGCGCCGAACGCGGATCTGGTGCTGTGGAGCCGCCTCGGTTCGTCGTACGACCCGGAGGAACTGGTCGAGGCGTTGCAGACCCAGACGCTGCTCGAGCTGCAGGGGTACATCCGGCCCCGGGAGGACCTGGCGCTGTTCCGCGCCGACATGGCCGACTGGCCGGGGCGGGGAGAGCTGAAGGACTGGCAGGAGTACCGCCGCGACTGGGTGAAGGCCAACGAGGCCTGCCGCCTGGACATCCTCGAACGGCTCCGTTGCGACGGCCCGCTGACGAAGCGCGACCTGCCGGACACGTGCAATGTGCCCTGGGCGTCGTCCGGGTGGACGAACAACCGCAACGTCCAGCAGCTCCTGGAGTTCATGCTGGCGCGCGGCGAGGTCGCGGTCTTCGGGCGCGAGGGCCGGGACAGGTTGTGGGACCTGGCGGAGCGGGTGTACCCCGACGACCCGCCGGTGCCCGCCGGCGAGGCGCTGCGCATCCGCGACCAGCGACGCCTGCGCGCTCTGGGCATCGCCCGGGCACGGGCACCGGTATGCCCGGGGGAACCGCAGGACGTGGGTGAGGCCGGCGAACCGGCCGTCGTCGAAGGAGTCAAGGGCAAGTGGCGGGTCGACCCGTCCCAGCTCGGCCGGCCGTTCGACGGGCGGGCAGCACTGCTGTCGCCGTTGGACCGGCTGGTCTTCGACCGCAGGCGGATGACCGAGCTGTTCGAGTTCGACTACCAGCTGGAGATGTACAAGCCGGTCGCCAAGCGCCGCTGGGGCTATTTCGCGCTACCGATCCTGTACGACGA
Source organism: Kribbellaceae bacterium (assembly GCA_036506875.1). Taxonomy (GTDB): domain Bacteria; phylum Actinomycetota; class Actinomycetes; order Propionibacteriales; family Kribbellaceae; genus DASRHY01. The sequence continues at coordinate 1,897 of DASXRB010000087.1, forward strand.
CCGGCTGGTCGGGAAGGTCGACGCCACCGCCGACCGCAAGGGGTCGGTGCTCCGGGTGCACGCCGTCCATCAGGATGTCCGATTCACCCGCGCCATCACCACCGCCGTGCATGCCGAGCTCGAGGCGCTGGCGT
>DASXRB010000088.1:0-3295 GCA_036506875.1 Kribbellaceae bacterium
CGAGCATCACGCCGAGCAGCACGATCGCGAGCCCTGCGGCCAGTCCCTTGCCGTACAGATTCGCCTGCGAGAAGCCGTTGTAGACGTCGTAGCCGAGCGCTCCCGCTCCGACCAGTCCGCCGACGACGACCATCGACAGCACGTAGATGAGTCCCTGGTTGGTGGCGAGGGTGAGCGCCCGCCGCGACATCGGCAGCTGCACCTTCGTGATGATCTGCGCGGGACTCGAGCCGGCCGCGGTCGCCGCCTCGACCGTCGTGGCCGGGACGGCTCTGATGCCGTCGGCAACGATCTTGGTGGCCACCGGTGCGGCGTACACGATGGCCGCGATGATGGCGGTGAACCGGCCGACCCCGAACAGCGCCAGGATCGGCACCAGGTGCACGAACGGTGGCATCGTCTGGCCGGCGTCGAGGACCGGACGGATCACCCGGTCGGCCCGCTGGCTGCGGCCCATCCACACGCCGAGGGCGATCCCGAGCAGCATCACCAGCACCGTCGCCACCAGGGTGGTCGCCAGCGTGGTCATGCTGTCCCGCCAGACGCCGGTGCCGATCAGGAGCCCGAGGCAGATCGCCGCCGTGGCCGCCGCCCGGGTGCCACCGAGGATCGCGGCGATCGCCACCACGACGGCCGCCACCAGCCACCACGGTGAGTCGGTCAGCAGCGCCTCGAACGGGTTGATCACGCCGTTGGTCACCGCGTCCCGGATCCCGTAGGTGACGCCGCCGAACACGTCCAGCACCCACCCGACGACGGCCTCGGTGGCCACCGCGATGTGCGAGCCGATCGAGCGCCCGCGGATCTCCACGTCCGGGAACTCCGCGGCCCACACATAGGTGCGCGACAACCAGACCAGCACGAGGGTGACGATCCCGCCCGCGACCAGCAGCGCCCGCCGCAGCCGCGGATTCAGGCCGCCCGCGGAGCGCCTGGTGACCTCGGCCCGCTCGCTCACCGCCGTGGTGACCCGGTCGAGGACGATCGCGAGTACGACGATCGCCAGGCCGGCGTTGAACGCGTTGCCGGTGTCGAGCGTCTGCAGGGCCTTGATCACCGACTTGCCCAGCCCGGGTGCGTCGATCAGCGCGGCGATGGTGACCATCGAGAGCGCCGCCATGATGGTCTGGTTCACGCCGACGACGATGGTGCGCTTCGACATCGGCAGCAGCACCTTGATCAGCGTCTGCCGTTGCGTCGACCCGAGCGACTCGGTCGCCTCCACCGTGGTCGCCGGCACCGTCCGGATCGCGTGCGCGGTCAGCCGCACCGCGGGTGGCATCGCGTAGATCAGCGTGGCGATGGTGGCCGAGGCCGGGCCGATCGCGAAGAACAGCGCGAGCGGCGCGAGGTAGACGAACGTCGGCATCGTCTGCATCAGGTCCAGCACCGGCGTGACGATCCGGTTCACCCGGTCCGACACCCCGGCCCAGATGCCCAACGGGATGCCGAGCAGCAGCGAAACCAGGACGGCGGCCAGCGTCAGCGCCAGCGTGTCCATGCTCTCGTCCCAGAGCCCCTGCAGGCCGATGAAGGCCAGGCCGGCGGCGGCCAGGACCGCCACCCGGAACCCGCCGAACACCCAGGACAGGTAGCCGGCGATCGCCACCACGCCGAGCCAGCCGACCACAGGGATCGGCCGGCCGAACGACGGCTGGGCGATGAAGGCCTGCAGCAGCTGGACCAGCTGGTCGATGACCAGGCGGATCTCGTTGAAGAAGTACAGGAACAGCGGGTTGGTGTTGCGGCCGGCGCCGATCGCGTCGTTGGCGTGGTTCAGCCAGCGGTGCAACGGCGTGAGCTGCTGCGCTCCGATCTCGAGCGTGTTCGTGCCGCGCAGCAGCAGCCACAGGACCACCCAGGCGGCGAGCACGCCGGCCACCAGCGTGCGCCGGGTCAGCCGCGGGGCACGCAGCCGGGACGGGGATTCGGCGACGGTGGCCATCAGGACGTGCCCCCGATGCCGGCGACGACGGCGAGGATCTCGTCGTCGCCGACGATGCCGAGCAGCCGGCCGTCGGCGACCACCTTGACCGGCTTGTCGGCGGCGAGTACGGCGCGGGTGGCCTCGCGGACGACGACGTCGGGGCCGAGCTCCGGGCCGTCGAGCTCGTCGTCGTGCCGCGGGGGACGCATGATCCAGCGCAGCGTCAGCACGTGCGACTTCGGGACGTCGCGGACGAACTCGCGCACGTACTCGTCGGCCGGCGCCCCGACGAGCTCGTCACCGGTGCCGATCTGCACCAGGTGGCCGTCGCGCATGATCAGGATCCGGTCGCCGAGCTTCAGCGCCTCGGACAGGTCGTGGGTGATGAAGACCATCGTCTTGCCGACCTCGTGGTGCAGCCGGATGACCTCGTTCTGCATGTCCCGGCGGATCAGCGGGTCGAGCGCGGAGAACGGCTCGTCGAAGAACAGCACGTCGGGATCGCCGGCCAGCGCGCGGGCCAGGCCGACCCGCTGCTGCATGCCGCCGGAGAGCTGGTCGGGGTAGGACTTCTCGTAGCCGGCCAGACCGACCAGCTCGATGACCTCCATCGCCCGCTTGCGGCGCTCCTCCTTGCCCGTCCCGCGGATCTCCAGGCCGTACGCGACGTTGTCGACCACCTGCCGGTGCGGCAGCAGACCGAAGTGCTGGAACACCATCGAGAACTTGCGCCGGCGCAGCTCACGCAGCCGCTTCTGGTCGCAGCCGAGGATGTCCTCACCCTCGAACACCACCTGGCCGGCGGTCGGCTCGATCAGCCGGGTGAGGCAGCGCACCAGGGTCGACTTGCCCGAGCCGGACAGGCCCATCACCACGAAGACCTCACCCGGGGCGACGTCGAAGTGGAGGTCGCGGACGGCCGCCGTACAGCCGGCCTGGTCCATCAGCTCGCGCCGGCTGAGCCCGGCCAGCTGCGCCGAGCCCGGGACCTGCGACGCCTTGGGGCCGAAGACCTTCCAGAGGTTGTTGACCGAGATCACCGGGGTCTTCCCGGTCGACGTCTCAGGTGCGGGTAGCTTCGGAGTTTCGGTTGTCACGGCCACGGTCGGCCTCTCCTTCGTCGGGGTAGCTGTCAGCCCTCGAACCAGTGCTGGGGACGCGGGTCGACGTTCTGCCAGATGTGCTTGATCTCCCGGTACTCGTCCAGGCCGGTCGGGCCGAGCTCGCGTCCGTTGCCGGACTTCTTGAACCCGCCCCACTCCGCCTGCGGCACGTAGGGGTGGTAGTCGTTGATCCACACCGTGCCGTGCCGGAGCCGCTGCGCCACCCGCTGCGCCTTCGCGCCGTCCCTGGTCCAGACCGCGCCGG
>DASXRB010000089.1:0-3232 GCA_036506875.1 Kribbellaceae bacterium
GCCGGTCGCCGAGCACAATGCCGCGCGGCTGCGGATCCAGCACGCGATGCAGCAGAACTTCGACCACCTGCCGACGCTGCAGGGCACGCCGCAGCAGGTGGACCTGGCGTCGCGCGCGGCCGGCCAGGCGGCGGTGCAGGCCGGCCGCAACACGGTGAACCAGCTGCGTGCCGAGGTGGCTCAGCGGCAGGCGCAGGCCGCACAGCTCGCGCAGGCTCAGAACGAGGCCGCGCCGCAGAACTCCCACCAGGCCCCGGGCTGGCACCAGGCACAGGGGTGGCAGCAGGCGCAGGGACAGCACGGTCAGGGCTGGCAGCAGGGCCTGGGACAGCAGGGATGGCAGCAGGGACAGGGCCAGCGAGGCTGGCAGCAACAGGGGCAGCAAGGCCAGTGGCAGCAGCAGGCGCCGCCGGACCCGGGGCAGCAGGTCGCTCCCGGCTCCGCGCAGCATGCGATGAGCCTGGCCCAGAGCGGCGTCGCCCCGATGTCCGGCGCGACCACGCTCGGCGCCGACCAGTTCGGTTCACGGGGCGACACCCGTACCGGTGGTAACGCCGCCGAGCGGACGACGCCGCAGCGCGGCGACCGAGGATGACCGTGACGGAACAGACCGCCGGCCCGGCCGCGCTCAGCGGGCCTGACGCGCGTGCGCTCGCCAGCACCGAGCTGACGCTGGCGACCAGCCCGCCGTTCACCGACGGCATCGTCGACCGGCTCGAGGACGCCATGCTGCGGATCGCCGCCATCGCCGACGCGACGGCGGACGAGATCGACCGGCTGTCGGTGCTCCGGATGAACGAGACGCTGCGGCTGCTGGCCGGCCCCACCGGCCGCCCGGATCCCGCGCCGGTGCTGGGGCTCGCGCCGTGGGACGGCAGCCTCGCGTACGACGAGGTGCACGTGACCGGCCCGCTGCGCGACCTGACGGAGCGGCCGGGGACCGGGCACGACCCGGCCGCGCTGCGGCGGTACCGCTACGCGCTGGCCGAGATGTTCCACCAGAACTCGCACCTGCTCAGCGGGGCGGGCACGTCGTACGCGGCGTCCCGGGAGGCTTTCGCCGACCCGGCGGTGCGGCTGCTCGAGATGGGCGTCACCGAGCTGTGGACCGCGCGGCACCTGGACGAGTACGTCGCGGCGCTCGGGATGACCGAGCTGGCGCCGGGGATCGGCGAGGTGACGGTCCCGGTCAGCTACCCGGCGTACGTTCCGGCCGCCGACGCCCTCACCCGAGGGGTGGGCCGCTGGACCGGGCTGACCGGGGACGAGGTGCTGCGCCGGCTGAACGGTACGACGCCCGCCGGGAAGGCGCCGGAGGCCGCGAACCTCCTGCTGCTGTCCAGCGGCCTGGCGAACGTCGTACCCCCGGCCGGCCGGCCCCGGGCGACGGTGCGGGTGGTGGCCGCGCTGCAGGCGCCGCTGTTCGTGATGGCGACCGAGGACACCACCGGGGTCAACGAGCAGGGCATCATGACCGCGTCGGCCGCAGCCGGCAACATGGCCGTCGACGCCGCGGTGCGGGAGATCAACGAGCTTCGCCGGGAGTACGGCGGCTGAGCCTCCGGCCCCCTAAGGTTCGCCCCATGAGCGACCAGTGGCCTCCGGTTCGGCACGACCCGCGGGCCATCGAGCGGTACGGCGACGTGATGCGCCGGCAGGCCGCTGTGGCCGCGGCGCTCAGCGGCGGGTACTCGCTGTGGAACGGCCGCTGGGAGGAGACCTTCGGCGTCCTGCCGGAGGGCATCGTGGTGGACGCCGACGCGACGTCGCTGACGCCGGACGGCACGCTGCGGCTGAGCGGACCGCAGGTCACCCGGCCGATCTGGGAGGCGTGCCGGCCGCGCGATCCGCGGCAGCGGCGGGACGCGGCGACGCTCACCCGGGCGCGGGCGGCCTACCAGATGCTCCTGACCGCGAACGTGCGGGCACTCTCCCAGGCGCTGCCGCCCGAGCAGCCCGCCGAGCTGGCCGGCCGGCGCGCGGATGCGGCCGGCGCCCGCGACCGGCCGGACGCCGCGCTGCGGATCGGCGCCGGGCACGCGTGGGTGGCGTCGCACGTGGACCCGTACATCGACGGCCTCGGCCTGGACGAGCCCGGTATCCACGAGGTGCGGGCGCGCGAGCACCGGTCCACGGCCCACTACACCGGCGCGGCCGGCATCCTGGCCGCCGACGTCAGCCGGCACACCGGCCGGGACCGCGACGCCGTGCTCGGCGCGCTCGCGCTGAGCGCGCCCGGGACCGAGTACGGCGTCGCCGCGGACCTGATGCTGGGCGACCTGCGCGGCACCGTTCCGGCGCCGGCGTACGACGAGGCCCGGCGGCGGGTCGAGGCGGCGGTGCGCTCGCAGTTCTCCCGGCTGCGCCCGGCCGGGCAGTCCTCGCAGGAGCGCCGGCTGACGGTCATGGCCGCGGGCCATGGTGCCGCCGCTGTCGGCCGGGCCGCGCATGCCGAGCTGCTGGAACGGTTCGGGACCACGGCCGACGCCGCGCCCACGCCGCGGCGGGAGGAGCAGTCCGACCTGTTCCGCAGCGCCCGCGCCGCATTCGGCGGGACCCAGCCGGCTCCCGGTTCACAGCGTCCCGGCGCCCCGTCCGAGCCCGGCAGCACCCTGCCGAACCGCCCGTCAACCGCGCGGCGCCCCGACGGTCGCGGGCGCGGCTGACGGGGTCGGGGGTCAGGAGTCTCGTACGACGGTGAGCGCGGCGAGCGCCGTCCGGATCGGGTCCGGGATCGGGACCGGGCGCCGGTCCTCCCGGCCCACGAAGACGTGCACGAACCGGCCGGTGGCGGCCGCGCCCTGCGCGCCGGAGCGGAACAGCCCGATCTCGTAGTGCACGCTCGACGTGCCGAGCTTGCTCACCCGCAACCCCGCGTCGACGGTGTCCGGGAAGGCCAGCGACTGTTTGAACGTGCACTGGGACTCGACGCACAACCCGATCACTTCGCCGGCGTGGATGTCCATGCCGCCGGCACGGATCAGGTACTCGTTGATCACCGTGTCGAAGAACGAGTAGTACTCCACGTTGTTCACGTGGCCGTACACGTCGTTGTCCTTCCACCGCGTGGCGATCGGCAGGAAGTGCGGGTATTCGCCACGGGTCATCCGGACACCTTATCTGTGCGGGAAGAAGCCATCGGCGGCCGGCGACGGGGCTATCGGAACTGCGGGCAGACCTTGCGGAACGGCTGGTTGGGGAGGAACTCGGACCACTCCTCCGTGGTCAGGTT
>DASXRB010000090.1:0-5667 GCA_036506875.1 Kribbellaceae bacterium
AGGTCAACGACAAGGGCACGCGGATGGCCAAGGCCAAGTGCCCGGTCTGCGGCACGAACCTGAACCGCATCCTCGGCAAGGCCTGAGCCTCGCAACCGACGTAGAGGCCGGCGCCCACGCTCGGGCCTCGAAAGGGCGGGCGGAACCCCGGGGTTCTTCCCGCCCTTCGTCATGTCCGGCGCCGTCCCCCGGCCTTCGCCGACTCCGTCGTACGACGTTCCGCCGCGCCTCGCTTGCTGGCACGACCGTTGACCGGAAGGGCCCGACGAGTGGCGACACGCCGGGTCAGAAGGGCCCGACGAACGGTTTGGGGGCGGGGCTGTGGATGACGGTGGGCACGGTGGGTGGTCGGGATGTCACAGTGGTGCGATGGCAGGTGAGGAACGGTTGTTGCTGCGGCCGGGGACGGTGTTGCTGCACCGGACCGGGCGGCCCGGGACGACGCGGATCCAGCTCGGGAGCGACCCGCGGTACGCGGTGCGGATCGACGTGCCGGCGGCGTCCTGCGACGCGGTGCTCGCCGGGCTGGACGGCACCATGACCGAGGCGCAGGTGCTGGCCGCGGCGGTGGCCCGTGGGGCCGACGAGGCCGCCGCGGCGGCGCTGCTCAGGCGGCTGCGGGCGGCCCGGGCGCTGGTGGAGCCGGGCTGGCTGGACTGGACACACGACCTGCCGGACGGCGACCGGGCGCGCCGGCTGCCCGACCTGTACGCCTGGGACCAGGTCGCGGACGTCACGGCGGTGGCCGAGCGGCGTCGTACCGCCTCGGTCGGGGTCGTCGGGGCCGGGCGGACCGGTGCGGCGGTCGCGCTGCTGCTGGCCGCGGCCAGGGTCGGGCGGCTGGAGATCGCCGGCGCCGGGCTGGTCGAGCCGGCGGACGTCACGCCGTACGGGTATCGCCCCGAGCACGTCGGCCGTCCCCGGCACCTCGCCCTGCGCGACCTGCTGACCGCCGTGAGTCCGGCGGTCACGGTGGCCGGGGCGGCCGGCCGCGCCGAGGTCGTCGTACTGGTTCCGGACACGCGCGAGCCGGACCGGGACGAGCTGGCCGCGCTGCTGCGGGCCGACCTGCCGCACCTGCTGGTGCGGCACGACGAGCGTGGCGGAAGCGTCGGCCCGTTCGTGCTGCCGGGCCGGTCGGCGTGTGTGCGCTGCACCGACCTGCACCGCACGGACGTCGACGCGGACTGGCCGGTGCTGCTCGCCCAGCTCGGCGTCGCGCCGGCGCCCGGGCCGGACACGGTCCTGGCCGCGCAGCTCGCGGCCCTCGCGGCCGCGCAGGTGCTGCACTGGCTCGCCGGTGAGACCCCGGCGACCGCGGGCACCGTGATCGAGATCGGCCTGGCCGGCGGCGCCGCGCACCGGCGGGAGTGGCAGCCGCACCCGTGCTGCGGATGCCACTGGCCGAGCCAGCTCGCCGCCGACGATGGCGAGAACGATGCCGCAGGCAACAGTCTGGCCGGATGACCCGCGGACACGGCGCAGCCCTGCGTGGAAACGGTTTGCCGTCGCCGTCACAATGGTCGCGTGCCCAGTACCGGACCAGCCGACCTGCCCCGCAAGGCCATCAGCCGTACGGCGAAGCTCGCGTCGCTGCCGCTGGGTGCGGCCGGACGGGCGACGATCGGGCTCGGACGCCGGATCGGCGGTGCGCCCGCCGAGCAGGTGATGGCCGAGTTCCAGCGCCGGACCGCCGACCAGTTGTTCAGCGTGCTCGGCGAGCTCAAGGGCGGCGCGATGAAGTTCGGCCAGATGCTGAGCCTGATGGAGACCGCGTTCCCCGAGGAGCTGGCCGCGCCGTACCGGGCGACCCTGACCAGGCTGCAGGACTCCGCTCCCCCGATGCCGGCCTCGATGGTGCACAACATCCTCAGCGCCGAGCTGGGCTCCAAGTGGCGGGAGCGGTTCGACGAGTTCGACGACATCCCGGCCGCCGCGGCGTCGATCGGCCAGGTGCACCAGGGCGTGCTGAAGGACGGCCGGACGGTCGCGATCAAGCTGCAGTACCCGGGCGCCGCCGACGCCTTGCGCACCGACCTGCGCCAGATCGGCCGGCTCGCGCGCACGTTCGGCTCCTGGGTGCCGGGCCTGGACCTCAAGCCGCTGGTCGCGGAGCTGCAGGAGCGGATCGGCGAGGAGCTCGACTACGACCGCGAGGCGCAGGCGCAGCAGCAGTACGCGATCGCCTTCGCCGACAGCGACCAGTTCCGGGTGCCGCGGGTCATCAAGCACAGCCCGAAGGTGATCGTCAGCGAGTGGATCGAGGGCACGCCGCTGTCCCGGATCATCGCCGAGGGCGACCAGGGGCAGCGCAACGAGGTCGGGCTGAAGTACGTGCGGTTCATGTTCAGCGGCCCGGAGTACGCCGGGCTGCTGCACTCCGACCCGCACCCGGGCAACTTCAAGGTGATGGACGACGGGCGGCTGGGCGTCGTCGACTTCGGCCTGTGCGCCCGGCTTCCGGACGGGCTGCCGCCGGCGATCGGGCGGCTGCTGCGGATCGCGATCGACGGCGACGCCGAGCAGGTCGTCGAGGGCCTGCGCGCCGAGGGCTTCATCAAGCCGCGGATGGAGATCGAGCCGGACAGGTTGCTCGACTACCTCGAGCCGTTCGTGGAACCGGCCCGGGCGGAGACGTTCACGTTCAACCGCGCGTACATGCGGGAGCAGATGGCCCGCAACACCGACCTGCGCGGTCCGCACGCCTCGGTCGCGCTGCGGATGAACCTGCCGCCGTCGTACCTGTTGATCCAGCGGGTCTGGATCGGCGGCCTCGCGGTGCTCTCCCAGCTCGAGGCCGAGGCGCCCTACCGGGCGGTGCTCGAGGAGTTCCTCCCCGGCTTCGCCGACTGAAGCTTCCCTGACTCGCTACCCCATGATCGGGCCCTTGCGACCCGGCGTGTCGCCGTTCATCGGGCCCTTCTGACCGCGCGGAGATGGTGTTGCTTGAACCGGCCGTGGGGGTGCGATGTGGGATGTGGTGTCGGTGAACAGGGAATTGCATGTACGACGCCCCGCCGACGTGTCCGCAGCCCCGGCGGCATGTCCCGCGCGAACCTCCCGCAGCCGTCTGCGACGGCGCGCACGTGCGTTCGTTCGGCGGTGGTCGGATGGGACCGACGAGTTGCGACACGCCGGGTCACAAGGGCCCGATGATGGGAAAATGGGCGGCTTCGTGGCGACCGCGCTGCAGGCCCCGCCGGACCGCTCAGCAGGGCCGCGGCCGCTGAGTCCTCACCACCAGGCGTTGTCGAGCTTGCTCTCGATGCTGCGCAGGTTCTCCCGGGCGCACTGCTCGCAGTAGACGAGCTGCCGCCCGTTCTCCACCGACATCATCCAGGTCAGCGGGAGCTCGTGACCGTCGGCCTGCTGCCCGCAGTACGCGCACGTCGGGTTCGCCGTCTTCGTCTGGGTGCCCATGGCCATGGTCCCAGTCTCCACCACGGTCCGGTCCATCATCGGTATCTGATCAGTCACGAAATCCGGCGGGTCGTCGTACGACGGAAAGGGCGGCGCCCAGCTGGGCGCCGCCCCCATCCCCGGTAGCAGCGAGGTCTCTCGTCCCGCTCCGGCCGGCGACCCGGATCCGCCGGGTGCCGGCCGGAGCCGAAGGATCAGATCAGCCGTGCGACGGCCAGGCGCGCCTTGGCGGCGGCCCGGTCGGCCCGGCGCCTGGCCCGCTCGGCCTGCCGGCGGGTCCGCTCGACCTGCGCGATCACGTGCAGCCGGCGGGCCTGCTCGGCCTCGGTCAGCGTCTCCCGTAAATGGGCCCGGGCGAGGTCTTCTTGCATTAGATACATCTCGGTTCTCCTGCTCACGTTCACGTTTGTCATTTGGTCTTCTCTTTTCAGGCGTCGAGGCGCAGCCGGCCGTCAGGCCGCTACGGTCTCGCTCTTGCGAGGCCGACCCCGCGGCCGCTTGCGTGGCACCACCACGCCCTGGACGAACAGCTCCCCACCCCAGACGCCCCAGGGCTCCGACCGCTCCAGCGCGCCCGCGAGGCACTCGGCCTTCAACGGGCAGGTCTGGCAGAGCGACTTCGCGTACTCGACGTCCGCCGGAGACTCGGCGAAGAAGAGCTCGGGCGAGTAGGACCGACAGGGCAGGTCCTGCGACGTAGCCACCTCGGTGAACACATCGAGGAAGCTCACGCTCATTCCGGTCACCTCCTTGTGACTGACTTCGTGTGTCTCTTGTCGTCGGTCCCAGCCACCGGTTGGTGGCCGGGAAACTCCTGTGGGGCTGCGCCCCTCTCGGACAAACACAGCGCTCCTCGGACAAACAGAAAGGCCGCGGATCCCGGGTCGGGTTCCGCGGCCTTGGAGGTGCCGGCTGACTGTGAAGTCAGTCCGGTGGACTCCATGCTCCAGAACCCTGACCGCCGTACTTGCTGCCGCCGAAGTGAGTGGGCAGACCCGTCCCCTGGACGTTCTGCACATCGGCAACGGTGAGCACGACGAATGCCGAGGTGAGCGGCGAGGCACCCGGCAGCAGGCGCGCACGCGTCGGCTCAGCGCACGGCATCGACATGGCGTTGATCATCTCCAGGCACCTCCTCTCATCTGCGGCAATCGGGCGGTCCGGCTCGATCGCTCTGGGTTGAAGTTTTCGCACCGGCGTTCGGCCGGTGTCAGAACACTACGCCGGGTCGGACAGGGGTCGCAAACGAATTAACGAGAAAGTTCTGAGAACTACCGAGCGGAGCCGCGCGACCACTGTTACCTGCGACAGATTCGCAGGACAGCCTCGCCGTAGCGGTCGGTCTTGACCATGCCGATGCCCGGGATCCGGAGCAGCTCGAGCTCGTCGCGCGGCCTGGTCTCGGCGATCGCGGTGAGCGTCGCATCGGTGAACACGACGTACGACGGAACCTTCTGCGCCGCGGCCGTCTCGGCACGCCAGGCATGCAGCTCGTCGTACAGGCCCTGGTCGAGCGTCGACGGGCAGTCCTCGCAGCGGCCCAGCTTGCGGGCCAGCGCGTCGGTCAGCGCCCGGCCGCAGACCCGGCAGCTCGGCACCGTCCGGGCGCGACCGGGTCGCTCGCGCGCCACCGGCGCGTGCGAGGCGCGACCCGCCACCCCGAGCGCGTCGAGGAACCGCGTCGCCCGGCGCTGGCCACGGCCCCCGGGTGACCGGGCCGTGGACCAGCTCACCATCAGCCGGTCTTTCGCCCGGGTGATCCCGACGTAGAACAGCCGCCGCTCCTCCTCGACCTGGGCCGGCGTCTGGGCATAGCTGATCGGCAACGTCCCCTCGTGCGCCCCGGCGATGAAAACGCACCGCCACTCCAGGCCCTTCGCGGCGTGCAGCGTGCCGAGCGTGACGCCATCCGCGACCGGCGCGTGCTGGATCGCCGCCCGCCGGTCCAGCTCGGCCATGAACTCCGGCAGTCCGGCCCGCGGCTCCGCCCTGGCGAAGTCCTCGGCCATCGACACCAGCGCCGCTAGCGACTCCCACCGGTCCCGCACCGCCCCGGTCCCGCTCGGCGGCTCCGCGGCCCACCCCGCACCGCCGAGCACGGCTCGTACGACGGCCGGCAGCGGCTCGCGGTCGGCCGCGGACCCGGCCTTGGCCTGGCCGCGCAGCAGCACGCCGGCCTGGCGCACCTCGGCACGCTCGAAGAACCGCTCGGCGCCCTTCAGCACCGCCGGGATGCCCCGCTCGGCC
>DASXRB010000091.1:0-1563 GCA_036506875.1 Kribbellaceae bacterium
GGTGGCGCTGACGATCTCGTTTGCCGATCGGCTCGACGAGACGGCCGCGCTCGCGCAGGCGGTCTGCCCGGATCACCACTTTCTCGAGGCCTGGAATGACGCCGAGGCGGTCACCGGGTCGTTCAGCCTGGCGCAACCGACGATCGCGCCGATGCTCGACACGCGCGCGGCGCAGGACAGCCTGCTGACGTGGCTCGGCCAGCCGCCCGATTTCTACACCTACGTGCGCGAGCACTGGCGCACGCACATCTTTCCGACCGAGGCGCCCGGCCCGGCGTTCGACGCGCGCTGGGATCACGCGCTGCACGACGGCGTCTATCACCGGGACCTGCCGGCGGCGAAGACGCCAGTCCGGCCGAGCGTGGCCTTCACCGCGGCGTGGCAAGCCGCCGCGCAGGAGGTGGCCGGGCGCCCGCGCCCCGCCGCCGCGCCCGCGCCGGATCGGTACGAGCTGCACCTGTACGAGACCGTGGCCATCCGGGATGGCCGCCAGGCGAACAACCCGTGGCTGCAGGAACTGCCCGACCCGGTGACCAAGGTCACCTGGGGCAACTATCTGGTGCTGGCGCCGTCGCTGGCCCGGCACCTCGGCGTTGAATCCGGCGACGTGGTTCGGGTCGGGACCGAGGACACCCGGCTCGAGCTGCCCGCCTACATCCAGCCGGGACAGGCGCCGGGCACCGTCTCCCTGGCGCTGGGCTACGGGCGCCCGCAGGCGGGGAAAGTCGCCTACGGCGTCGGCGCGAACGCCTTTCCGCTCGTGCCGATCGTCGACGGCGAGCGCCAGTACCACCGCGGCGGCGTGCGGCTCGAGAAGACCGGGCGATCGGCGCCGCTGGCCACCACCCAGGCGCATCACTCGATGGAGGGGCGCCCGATCGTGCGGACGACCACGCTTGCCGCGCTGGTGAGCCAAGAGACCGACGCCCCTTCCGAGGCGCCATCGCTCTGGGCGGACCGCGAGGGCGGCCCGCATCGCTGGGGCCTCGCCATCGATCTCAGCTCGTGCACCGGCTGCTCGGCGTGCGTGACGGCGTGTCAGGCCGAGAACAACGTGCCGGTGGTCGGGCGCGACGAAGTGCTGCGCGGCCGCGAGATGCACTGGATCCGCCTCGACGCCTACTCGAGCGGGTCCGAGGACCAGCCCGAGACGCGGGTGCAACCGATGATGTGCCAGCACTGCCAGGATGCGCCCTGCGAAACGGTGTGTCCCGTGGTCGCGACCACGCACAGTTCGGACGGCCTCAATCAGCAGGTCTACAACCGCTGCATCGGCACGCGGTATTGCGAGAACAACTGTCCCTACAAGGTGCGGCGGTTCAACTGGTTTCAGTACGCGCAGAACGCGGCGTTCGATTTCAACCTGAACAACCCGGTCGGGCGGATGGTGCTCAACCCGGACGTGACGGTGCGGTCGCGGGGGGTGATGGAGAAGTGCAGCATGTGCATCCAGCGGGTCCAGGATGGCAAGCTGCTCGCCAAACAGGAGGGCCGCCCGGTCGCCGACGGGGACATCAAGACCGCGTGTCAGCAAGTGTGCCCGGCCGACGCGATGGTCTTCGG
>DASXRB010000092.1:0-6341 GCA_036506875.1 Kribbellaceae bacterium
CCGATCGGCACCGTGATGTCCCGGCTGCACCGCGGTCGGCGGCAGCTCCGAGATCTGCTCACTGACACCGCCCGCGAGCGCGGCCTCCTCCGTGGTGAGTCCGACGTGGAGGTGACGTCGTGAGCTGCGGCGACCCGCACGAGACCGACTGTTCTGAGGTACTCGCCGAGGTGTGGCTCTACCTCGACCACGAGTGCGAATGCGAACGCCGGGAGTTGCTGCGTCAGCACTTGGACGAGTGCTCGCCGTGCCTGGCTCGCTATGGGCTGGAGGAGCAGCTCAAGGAGCTGCTGGCCCGCAAGTGCGGCGGCGACCACGCCCCGGAGGCGCTGCGCAGGCGGCTGCGCGCGAGGATCCGCACCGTGATGCTGGAGCAGACCGAGGTCACGGTGGACCGCGACGAGGACGGCACCACGGTGGAGGTCCGGATGAGGAGCACGGACCTCCACGAGGTGTAGCGACCACCTCAGCCGGTCGGTGGCTGGCTGGTGTAGACCGTCGGGTCGCCCTGCAGGATCCAGACGTCCACGCTGTCCAGTGGCGTGAACGCCCGGTCGCCTCCCGGTTCGCGACCGGTCGGCACGTCGTCCCGGCCAGGCAGGTGCATGATGAAGTTGACCGGCTTGGTGTCATCGATCAGCGGGATGTCGTACTCGGCCCAGCCGTCGGCCGAGACGCGGGCCCGCTGCCATGGGTGGAACCAGTCGATCTGCGCGAGCACCGCCGGGTCGACCGCGTCGCCCCACATGTGCAGGCCCCATCCGTCCGGTATCACGCCGTAGTCGCCGGCCGGCCGGAAGTAGTGCAGCCGCGCCAGGGTGGCCGGTGGCCCGGCGTACCGCACCGTGCGGACCGCGCTGGTGACGGTCGTGCCGTCCGGTTCGGACAGGATGGCCCGGTACGCCACCATGGTGCCGGTCGCGAGCCCCAGCGGCGTGAGGTCGTCGAACACGGTGTAGACCGGCGAGGAGTCGTCCGTGCCGATCGGCGTCCACGGGCCGCCGGCCACGCTGCGCTCGAAGCTGACCACGTGCGTGGCCCGCTCCGGGTCGGCGACGGCGCGCACCTCGACCGTGCCGCGCACGTTTCGGCCCTCGCCCGGCGCCTCGATGGTGAGCAGCGGCGGTGGCGCGGTAGTGGCCCGTTGCGCAGTGACAGCGGTGTGCCCGCCGTTGTCCAGCACGACGGCGCGGTAGTCGATCGGCGTGCCGGTGGGCAGCGAGCTGGTGTCGTGGAACACCCGGTACGGCGCGGTGTCGTCGGTGCCGATCAGCGTCCACGCGCCGCCGCCCACCCGGGCGTAGAAGGTGACCTCGTAGAACGACGAGCCGCCGACATTTGCCGATACCTGCATGCGGCTGCGCGTCTCGGCGGCCGGCGCCGGCGGGTCGAGCGAGATCGACGGTGCGGCCGCCGAGCGCGGGATCCGGCCGGAGGACTCGTACACCACGGCCGACAAGGGGGGCACGGTCAGCGTCAGCTTGCTGTCGCCGCCGGTCTTCAGCTCGGCGGCGCCTGCGCCGTACACCAGCTCGAAGGTCCGCTTGGCCACGTAGGTCGGGACGGCGGCAGTCCTGGGCTGCTCGCTGTTGTTCAGCGCGACGACGTACTCGCGCTGCGCGTTGTGGTCGATCCGGGAGAACGCATAGACGGCGTCGTCGGCATACCGGCTCTGGTGTGCGCCGTCGCGCAGTGCGGTGTGCTCGCGGGTGAGTGCGGCCAGCTCGCCGATCGACTGGTACAGCGGGTGGGACGGCACGAAGTTGCTCTGCGCGTGGGTGGCGTCGGTGCCGATCAGGTCGTCGTCGAGGTAGTCGGGCACCTGGCTGGCGAACATCGTCTGCCGGGCGTTCTGGTCGCCACCGGGGCCGGTGAAGCCCTGCTCGTCGCCGTAGTAGATCACCGGATTGCCGCGCGAGAAGTACATCAGCTCGTGGGCCAGCCGGTCGCGGGCGATCCACTCCACGTCGCCGGCCCCCGGGTTGTCGGCCTGCACGAACCCGCCGATGCGACCCATGTCGTGGTTGCCGAGGAAGGTCGGCAGCTCGTACACGTTCGAGTCGGCGTCGGTGTACCAGTCGTCGCCGGCAAAGAACGACTCGAGCTGGCTCGCGGACTGGCCGCGCGAGGCGAAGTTGCGGGCGACATCCTGGAACGGGAAGTCCAGCACGGCCTGCATCCGGTCGCGCGTGGTGAACTGCGAGGTGAAGCTCTTCGATGCGTCGAACACCTCGCCGAACATGAAGAACTCGCTCTTGCCGTGGTCACGGGCGAACTGCAGGATCTCGGGCCCGAACCGCTGCCAGAACGCGTCGTCGACGTGCTTCATGGTGTCGATACGGAAGCCGTCGACACCGAAGTCCGCGATCCACGTCTTGTAGATGTCGATCATGCCCTGGACGACCGCGGGGTGCTCGGTGAACAGGTCGTCGAGGCCGAAGAAGTCGCCGTACTGGGAGTTCTCGCCGACGAACGTGGTATCGCCGCGGTTGTGGTAGAGCGTCACGTCGTTGAGCCAGGCGGGCCGCTTGAGGTCCTGCTCGGCCGGGTCGAGCACCGGGATGTACGGGAACGATGTGGTCGGGCTCAACGCGGGGAAGGTGCCGGTGCCGGCGTAGTCCCGGTCGTCGAACGGCGTGCCAGCAGCCGTGCGGTATGGCGAGACATCCTTGGACACGTACGGCATCCGCGCGCCCTGCTGGTAGCCGATCACGTCCGCGGTGTGGTTGGTGATGATGTCGAAGTAGACCTTCATCCCGCGGGCGTGCGCGGCGTCGACGAGCGCGCGCAGGTCGGCGTTGGTGCCCAGGTGCGGGTCGATCTGGGTGAAGTCGGTGATCCAGTAGCCGTGGTAGCCGGCCGACGGGCCGTCCTCTAGTTGCACGGCCTTGTTCTTGAAACTCGGCGTCAACCAGATCGACGTGGTGCCCAGCCCGCGGATGTAGTCGATGCGCTGCCGAAGGCCGACCAGGTCGCCGCCGTTGTAGAAGCCCTTGCGGGTCGGGTCGAAGCCGGAGACCAGCGGGTCGTCACCCAAGCCGCCGGTGTCGTTGGCCGTGTTGCCGTTCTCGAAGCGGTCCGCCATGACGAAGTAGAAGTTCTCGTCGGTGACCGGTGCCCGCAGCGAGTGCTCGCCGGCCAGCCCGCCGGGGTTGCCCGGCGGTGGCGCGGCAGCGGCCGGGGCGGTGGCGACCCCCGCGCCAAGAACGGCGGCCAGCAGGACGGTGGCTCCGGCACGAACGGCGCCGCGAACGGACATGCTCGCCCTCCTCGGGGTGTTAACCGCTCGTGAACCCTACGCACGATCGGGCGAGTTTCAATACCCTTCGCGAGCCTTTGCGACCCTCGCGGCGAGGTGGGGTACGTCCTAGGAATTGGGCCGGTTGCCGTGGTTGGCCTTGCTCTTCTTCCGGTCGCGCTTCTTGCGGGCTCGCTTGGACATGCGTGATCTCCTGGCTGATCGTTCGCGCTTGGTTGTTGGCAAGTGTGACATGGCCGGATACGCCGCCTACCGGCCCGCCCCACGTTCCCGCGGCCACCGGTCGGGCGTGGTTGGATGACGCCGAAGCCGTTCCGCCGTGGACGGGCTGCGAGGAGGGTCGCGATGGCCGAGGAGATCCGCGCCGAGATGGTCGCCAACGTCTGGAAGATCGTCGCATCGGTCGGCGACGACGTGGACCCCGGCGACGCGGTGGCGATCCTCGAGTCGATGAAGATGGAGATCCCGGCCATCACCGAGGACGGCGGCACGGTGAGCAAGATCGCCGTGAGCGAGGGGGACGTGGTGCAGGAGGGCGACCTCATCGCGGTCGTCGAGGAGCCTGGCACGGTCGTCGAGCCGGGGCCCGGGGTCGAATCGGCCGCCGCGCCCGAGCCGGTGGCGGCCTCGGAGAAGACCAATCGCAGGTAGGACCGATCCCGGAGCCGCCGCATGGCGACGCTGAGCGAGCTACTCGCCGAGCACACCGGACTGTCCGGTGCGGCCGTCGACCAACTGCAGCTGGTAGTCGCGGAGTGGCAGCTGCTGTCCGACCTCGGCTTCGCCGACTTCCTCATGTGGATTCCGCCCGGCGACGCCATGGAGCGGTTCGTGTGCGTGGCGCAGGTGCGGCCGACCACGGCGCCGACCGGCCACCCAGAGGATATGGTCGGAACCGAGGTGGCCGCCGCCGATCACCCGCAGCTACGCCGCGCGATCGTCGACGGTCGGGTGTGCCGCGAGGAGGACCCGCGCTGGCACCACGGCGTGCCGGTGCGCCGGGAGAGCATCCCGGTGCGGTTCGACGGCAGGGTGATCGCCGTGCTGTCCCGCGAGACCAACCTGGCCGTGCCCAGGGTGCCCAGCCCGCTGGAGATCGCCTACCTCGGCAGCGCCGCCGACCTGTGCCAGATGATCGCCGACGGCACCTTTCCGGCCGCCGAGCCGGCGCTGGATGTGCATAGCAGCCCGCGGGCCGGGGACGGCCTGATCCGGGTCGACCCGGCGGGCATCGTGGTCTTCGCCAGTCCCAATGCGCTGTCGGCATACCACCGCATGGGGCACGCGGCCGACCTGGTCGGCACGCCGCTTGCCGCCCTGACCCGCGAGCTGATCTCCGATCCCTTTGACGCCAAGGAGATCTCGCAGCTCATCAGGGCGGCGGTGGACGGCACGCCGAGCATGCGGATCGAGGCCGAGGCGCGTGGCGCGACCGTGCTCTTCCGCGCGCTGCCGCTGCGCCCGCGCGGTGACCCGGCCGGCGCGCTGGTGCTGGTCCGCGACGTCACCGAGATCCGCCGCAAGGACCGGGCGCTGCTGTCCAAGGACGCCACCATCCGCGAGATCCACCATCGGGTGAAGAACAACCTCCAGACCGTCGCCGCGCTGCTGCGGCTGCAGGCCCGCCGCACCTCGGCGCCGGAGGCACGGCAGGCTCTGGAGGAGGCGGTGCGACGGGTGGCGTCCATCGCGCTGGTGCACGAGACGCTGTCCACCTCGCTGGACGAGCGGGTGGACATCGACCAGGTGGTGGACCGGGTGATCCCGATGCTCACCGAGGTGGCCATCACCGAGACCTCGGTCGTGGTGCGCCGCGCCGGGTCCTTCGGGGTGCTGGCCGCCGAGCGGGCCACCCCGTTGGTCATGGTGCTGACGGAGCTCGTACAGAACGCGCTGGAGCACGCCTTTGCACCGGGCCAGCGGGGTTCCGTGGTCATCTCGGTGGATCGCTCGGCCCGCTATCTCGACGTGGTGGTCACCGACGACGGCCGCGGGCTGCCGCCGGGGTTCTCCCTGGAGCGCACGGACCGCCTGGGACTGCAGATCGTCCGCACCCTGGTCGACTCCGAGCTGCGCGGCTCGCTCTCCCTGCGCCGCGCCGACCCCATCGGCACGGAGGCGGTCCTGCGCATCCCGCTGCAACGCCGCCGCTAACCGCGTGTCCGCGGGTCCAGACACGTGTGTCCGCCGGTCCAGACACGTGAGTCCGCCGGTCCAGACACGTGAATTGGCGATCGCGGCACATTGCGATGAGCCGAAACACCAGACACACGTGTACGAAAACGCGGACACACGAGTCTGAACGCGCGGACACACGTGTACGGGCACGCGGACACGCGGGAAGACGGCTGGAGACCGGAGAGCCCCGGCTGAGGGGCCGGGGCTCTCGCGGTCGATCTGGTTTGCGAAGTAGCGCGGGTCTAGGCGCCGGTACGGGCCCGGGTGCGTGCGGTGCGCCGCTTGAGGGCACGCCGCTCGTCCTCGCTCATGCCACCCCACACCCCGGCGTCCTGACCGGACTCGAGAGCCCACGCCAGGCATTCGGAGGAAACGGGGCATCGACGGCAGACGGTCTTCGCCTCGGCGATCTGCAGCAGAGCGGGACCGCTGTTCCCCACCGGGAAGAACAGCTCCGGGTCCTCGTCTCGGCAGGCCGCGCGGTGGCGCCAGTCCATCGGTTTGTGCTCCTCGCATCTGCGCGCCGGTCTTGGCGCGCCGGTGACGGTCGTGCTTCGTTCCTGAAGTGCTTGTGAATGCTTTCACGAACATGCCTGATGTCAAGAGGGAGGCGCCGGTCCGGTGATCGAACTCACCCCTCCGGCTGACCTACCCACATTTGCGTAATCATACCAGGTCAGATCGATTCAGTCCGGGCGTTTGGCCGGTTGTGTCACGTCAGCCGCAAAGGTTGCAAGTAGGTCACGACGAGCCGATTTGGCCGCCTCAGACCACGACCGACAGCGCGCACGGCACCGACTCGTAGTCCACCCGGACGTACTCGCCGAGGTAGTCGCCATCGACCTGCAGGCCGATCGGTACCTCGCTGATGACCGTGACCCACGGCAAATCCTGGCGTCGAACC
>DASXRB010000093.1:0-1500 GCA_036506875.1 Kribbellaceae bacterium
TGCAGATGCACCTGCTGGCCCAAGCCCCACGACCCCCGCCCGTGCACCCCGCAGACCTGCGACTGGCGCTGCCAGGCCTGCCGCATCCGCGGCCGGCACCTACACGCAAGGACCGCTCGTCCTCGCCTCCGGGCCGAGCCCGTTCGCCGCGTGCACCGTCGGCGGGCCAGGCACCAACTACCCCAACTCCGAGGTCGAGCCGTTCGTCGCCGTCAACCCAGCCAACCCCAGCAACATCATCGGCGTCTTCCAGCAGGACCGCTGGGACAACGGCGGCGCCCACGGCATCATCGCGCCCGTCACCCACGATGGCGGCCAGACCTGGACCAGGACGTGGCCGCACTTCAGCACCTGCGCCGGCGGCACCGCCGCGAACGGCGGCAACTACGACCGCTCGTCCGACCCGTGGGTGACCTTCGCCCGCAACGGCGACGCCTACTTCATCAGCCTCTCGGCGAGCGCCGACCTGCTCACCTCGGCGGTCCTGGTCAGTAAGTCCACCAACGGCGGCGACACGTGGAGCGAGCCGACCACGCTGATCAGCGAGCGGTCCGCGTTCCACTTCAACGACAAGGAATCGATCACCGCCGACCCGACGAACGCCTCCAACGTCTACGCCGTCTGGGACCGGAGCCGGTTCCCCAGCGAGAACGCCGACTTCAACGCGCTCCGCTCCGCCGCGTTCCGTGGCCCCGCCACGTTCTCGCGGACCACGGACGGCGGCGCGACGTGGTCGGCGCCGCGGAACATCATGCCGACCAACGCCAACCTGTTCTCGATCGGCAACCAGGTGGCGGTGCTCCCGGACGGCTCGCTCGTCGACGTCTTCGAGCTCTTCCACGGATCGGGGCGCCAGCCGTCCCCGAACCAGTTCACCGAGTCGCTGATGCGCTCGACCGACAAGGGGCTGACCTGGTCGGGTGTGATCGACATCTCGACCGACCAGTCGGTGGCGGTGCGCGACCCGGACACTGGTGCGGCGGTTCGGGCCGGGGCGGGGCTGCCCGACGTGGCGGTCGACCCGAACAACGGCACGCTCTACGTCGTTTGGAACGACTCCCGCTTCAGCGGCGGCCTGCGCGACGACGTCGCCTTGTCGAAGTCGACCGACGGCGGGCGCACCTGGTCGACGCCCACCAAGGTGAACCAGACGCCGGTGCCCGTGGCCGCCTTCACCCCGTCGGTGGAGGTGGCGGCCGACGGGACGGTCAGCGTCTCCTACTACGACTTCCGGAACAACACCCCTGCCCCGGGAGCGCTGACCGACGCGTTCTTGGCCCACTCCCACGACGGTGGCGCGACGTGGGCGGAGAACCGGCTGACACCCAGCTCGTTCGACATTGAGCAGGCCCCGGTGGCCCGCGGCTACTTCCTCGGCGACTACGAGGGGCTGACCAGCGCCGGGGCGAGGTTCCTGCCGTTCTTCGTCCAAGCAGTCAGCGCGCCCACCAACCCGACCGACGCCTTCTTCACCACCGTCGGCCCCTAGGTCGCCTCACT
>DASXRB010000094.1:0-5187 GCA_036506875.1 Kribbellaceae bacterium
GGCCGAGTCGAACGGCCGGCTGCTCAGGCCGGCATGCGCGGCCAGCACCTGGATCAGCTCGACCAGCTCCTCGTCGCTCTCGGCGACCGGGCCGGGCTGCTCCTCGCGGCCGTCGCCGTACTGCACGAACACGTGGTCGTAACCGTTGATGTCGATGTTCTCGACATCGGGGTCGTCGATCAGCGGCTGCAGCCGGCCGACGCCGAACAGCGCGGAGTGGATCGCCTGCGCGATCTGCGCGTCGTCGTCGGGGGTCGGCGGCGTGCGGCCCTCGGTGACCTCGTACCGGGCGTGGTCCTCCAGCACCTGCACGATCAGCGAGCGCGCGTACTCCCGCTCGTCCTCGGCGCTCATCGGGGGTACGCCGTTGACCTGGTCGCGGCGGCGCTGCTCGTTCAGCCGCTCGGCGACCTGGACCCGCAGCTTGCGCACCAGCTCCTGGTCGATCATCGGTCCACCACCTGGTTGCGCTTTGCAGCGTTGTGCTGGGCGGGGTCGCGCTGCGGGAACGCCGCCTCGGCCATGTCGAACTCGTGCACCAGCGCCTCGGGCGTGACCACCGCGGCCATCTCGGCGACCACGCTGCGCGCCGTGCGGATCAGGTTGCTGCGGTCCAGCCGGCCGATCCCCTCGCCCTCGAAGAACGCCGCTCCGGCCGGGTCCCAGGCCAGGTGCCAGCGGTGCCGCACCGGCACCGACATCTGGTCCAGGACGCCCCAGACCTGCTTGACCGCGTCACGGCGCTTGGGATCGGCGATGACCATCACCCCGAGCTGGGCGTCCACGTGGTGCGACAGGGCGGACAGCCGCTCCCGCAGGTGCGCGACCGACGACCCGGTCGCGGTGCACACGAGTACGACGAGCCGCGCGGCCTGGACGATCGGCAGCTGTGGTGAGGCCGGGCCGATCCGGCCGCAGTCGGCCAGCACGTCGACGCCGTACATGTTGTTGAGCGCTGCTCCGAGCGGCACCCACAGCCCGCCCATGCCGCCGATCTGCTCCGGCGCGCGGACGCTGACGAGCGCGTCCAGGCCGCCGTCGAGCTGCTGGGTGTGCGCCATGATGACCTCGTCGTCGAGGCCCTTGCGGCCCGCCGCGGCCAGGCTCACCAGACCGCGGTCGGCGTTCAGGGGCGCGCCGCCGGGACCTGTCATCCGGATCACCAGGTCGCTGCCGGACGGGTCGCACTCGGCGAGCACCACGGTCCGCGGCCACAGCGCGCTGAGCACCGTGGCCGCTGTCGTCACCCCTGGCGAGCCCTTCGCGCTGGCCAGGGCCACCAGCGTCATCAGCGGCCCTCGCGCACGATCTCGGGTTTGGTAGCCGGTGACAGCCTGATCAGCACCAGGTTCTTCGCCGCCGCGGCCGCCGCCACCGCGGTCGCCTTCACCGACGGCACCAGGATCGTGGCGTTCACGACCTGCTGGGTGTTCACCGAGGACTTGCCCTTGTCGGAGTCGCTCTGCACCTTCGTCACCTCGGCGGCGAGCACCAGCACCTCCGGCGGGGTGCCGTCCGTGCCGCTCGCCGGGATCCGGATCACCCGGACGATGTCCCCGGAGTCCAGGCCCTCGGACGGCACCTGGCCGCCCTCCAGGCTGACACCGACCAGGGCGCCGTTCCCCGGGACCTCGAGCTTGTCGGACAGCATGCCCGTGGTCAGGAACTGGTTCTTGAACAGCGTCGTGGTGGCGAAGTGGCCGACGTAGTCGTTCACCGACGACGACCGGATCAGCCCCGCGGTGTCACCGGCGATCTGCGCGCTGGCGAAGTCGCCGCGCTTCAGCTGCTCCCCCGCGTGCACCGTGCGGGAGACGGTCAGGTAGCCCGACCGCTCGCCGCTGCGCAGGGCGATCAGGGCCGAGCCGGCGGCGCCCAGCAGGATCAGGATCACCGCCAGCGCCGCCAGGGCGGGTCGCCGCTCCCGGGTCGTGGGTAGCCGGTTCGCGGCGAGCGGCGCCCGGTTGGGCTGGCCACCGGACTGTCGCGCGTTGCGTGACGAGGTCGTCGAGCTCACGGGACATACCGTAATGGGCGACCAGGCCATAACGCGGCGACGGACCGGAGCGCGCCCCGGTCTATGACCCGCTCAGGGACCCGATCAGGCGGACGACCTGCGCGCGCTCCTCGGAGTTCAGCAGCTCGGTGAACGCTCCCGGGCCGCCGTACAGCTCGTCGAGGTACGCGTAGAGGGCCTGCAGCGCACGGCCGAGCTCGCCCTGCCAGCTGTCCGCGTCGCCGGCCGCCAGGGCGGCCGCGACCTGCCGGCCCTCGGCGACGGTGAAGACCGCGTTCACCGGCTGGCCGAGCCGTACGACGCCGTCCAGCGACCCCAGCGTCGTCCCGCCGCGGATCCGGCGGACCAGGCCGGCGACCTCGGCCCGGGCCTGAGGTGCGAGCAGGGACCGGAACCCGTAGCCACCGCCGTACAGCTCGTCGAGGTGGGAGCACAGCGCGCCGAACAGCTCCAGCACGTCGTACTCGTCCTCGCTGACCACGTGCTTGAGGTCGGCGACGGTGTCGCGGGCCTGGGTCACCGACCACGACGACGGCCACAGGATGTCGGTCATCGGTTGCGCTCCGGGGCCGGGCCGCGGTGGCCACCGGTCTCCCGCGACCGTTCGCCGTTCCCGCCGTGGCCGGGCACCAGCGGCGGCTGCCCGGACAGCCACTGCACGAGCGGATGCCCCTGCTCCCCCGGCTCCTGCGCTGACTGCTGCCCGAGCTGCTGCGCCGACTGCTCATGGTCCAGCACCGCCTTGACCGGGACGGACAGCTGGGTGGCCCGGACCCGTCGCGCCGCCCACTGCAGCATGCCCGGGTCGGCGAGGGTCAGCCGGCCGCCGGACTCGCGCATCACGCCGCGGTCGACGAGCGACCGCCGCGCCTCCTCGATCTGCGCGGCCTTGTCCGGCCAGGCCTGCTGCATGGACGACAGGCCGACACCGCGGTCCCCGCGGACCGCGGCCGCGGTGATCAGGTCGTGCTCGGCGGCGCTCGAGTTGTCCCAGGTCGCCTTGTAGATGTACTTCGACTGCTCGTTCACGGTGCTGATCACCGCCTCGGCGATGTCGGGCGTGACGCCGATCGGCGACCGCCCGCCGTACTCGACCGCCGCGTCGCCGAGGCGCTGCAGCCGCTGCGGGCTGCCGCTCGCCGACTCCAGCAGCGCCTGCATCGCGGCCGGGTCGGCCCGGACCTGCCCCTGGGCGAGCTGGGCGGCCAGCGCCGGCCGCAGCTCGTCGGCGGTGAACGGCCGGCACTCCCGGATGTCGTAGCTCTGCAGGATGTCGGTCTCCGCGCCGGACGTGCCGCGGGACGCCTTCATCAGCATCGACGCGGTCTGCTCCCCGCCTGACGCGACCAGCAGCACCTGCCGGCCGGAGCGCTTGAGGTGTTCGGTCAGCTCGATCACCGCCGCCAGGTCCCGCGGGTTCGACCGGTCGACGCTGTCGATCATGATGACCGCAGGGCCGCCGTTCCTGGCGGCGAGCTCGCCGATCCGGTCGGACAGCTCGTTGAGGGTGCTCGTCGGCTCCTCGGACGTGTTGCCGTCGAACTGGTACTTGTAGACCAGCTGCGGGGTGGGAAGCCCGGGCGGCGTCCTCGCCTCGAGCCCGTGCTGGCTCTTGCGGCTGCCCTTGAACAGGTCGCGGAGGGTCTTCTTGAGCTTGCGCGTGGCGAAGAAGCCGTAATGCTTGCGCAGGTCGCCGAGATCGTCGCCGACAGCACGGGCGAACCGGTTCTCCAGGCCCTCCCGCGCGGACGCGTCGACCCGGAACACCGGCCAGCCCCGCTGCTGTGCGAACTCCTGGAAGCGGTTCAGCTCGGCCGTCTTGCCCATCCCGGGCCCGCCGGTGAACAGCACCGAGCTGGTGCGCGGCGGGGTGTCGGTGAGCGAGATCGACCGGCCGGTGGCGTCGACCCGCATCAACGGCTGTCCCGGCGCGCCGTACCCGTAGCCGTACACGTACCGAGCCTCTGTCATGGCAGCACGCTGACGGCCGATCAGGTCATCATGCGCTGTTGTCGTCGTGCGTTAACGGTTCATTCACCTCGATCCGTACGGCGAGGGCATCCGCACCGGCCTTCTCCAGCACGCGCTGCCGGGGATCCGGTACGGCGAGGAAGGGGTCGCGCACCAGCTCCGCGAGACCGCTCAGCCGCGGGTCGGCCAGCACCGCATCGACGGCCCGCCGGTCACCACCGCAGAACAGGGCGACCAGCCCGTCGCGGTACGGCACCAGCACCCGCTCCGCCGCGTCGGCGGCCGCGCCGAAGGCCTCCCGGGCCTGGTTCTCGCGGCGGCGCGCGTACCGCTGCTGCGACCAGCCGCCGGCCTTCGTCGTGCCCTGCACGTGCCGCGACCCGACCTTGGACGCCACCAGCTCGGTGCCGTCGAAGACCCCGGCGCCGTACCCGCCGCGACGGACCAGCAGCACCGCGGTGCGCCGCTCCCGTCGTACGTGCTCGTCGAGGTCCGCCAGCGTGTCACCCGCCAGCGGCGGGAATGGGACGACCACGCGCGCGACCGACCCGTCGGGCGCCGTCGCGACGACGGCCTGCGCGGAGATCTCGTACGACGCCTCGCCGTGCCGCGCCGCGAACCCCTCCAGCCAGCGCAGCACCCGCTGCGGCGAGACCCGCACCACCTTCGCCTCCGCCACGCTCCACCTTCCTTCGCGTTCATTCGTCGCATCTTGTGGTCCCTGTGGACAACCGGAGAGCCGCACGCCAGCGGTCAGCTGACCGCGTTGTCCACAGGGACCACAAGATGCGACGAATGAACGCGCCTGAAAAGAGGGGTCAGACGTTGAAGCCGAGGGCTCGGAGCTGCTCGCGGCCCTCGTCGGTGATCTTCTCCGGGCCCCACGGCGGCATCCAGACCCAGTTGATCCGGAACCCGTTGACGAGCCCTTCCAGGGCGGACGCCGCCTGGTCCTCGATGACGTCGGTCAGCGGACAGGCCGCGGACGTCAGGGTCATGTCGATGATGGCGGTCGACTCGGAGTCCACGGTGATGCCGTAGATGAGCCCGAGGTCGACGACGTTGAT
This sequence comes from Kribbellaceae bacterium, assembly GCA_036506875.1. Lineage (GTDB taxonomy): Bacteria > Actinomycetota > Actinomycetes > Propionibacteriales > Kribbellaceae > DASRHY01. The sequence continues at coordinate 5,056 of DASXRB010000094.1, forward strand.
GCCGAGCTCGGGGTCGCCGACGTCCTTCAGCGCCGCGGTCACGTCCTCGACCGACGCGGGCGTCGTCGTGGCGTCGAGGTCCACGTCGGGGAGCTCGATCCTGTCGGTTCCGGTCGTGGTCTCAGCCATTGC
>DASXRB010000095.1:0-1572 GCA_036506875.1 Kribbellaceae bacterium
GCGGGACCATCCCGGCCGGGTCCACCGAGCGGTGGAAGGACAGGAAGCGGTACCTGTGGCTGACCGGTCTCGTGGTGCCGTCGCTGGCCTTCGTGGCGCTCGGACTGCACGCGCTGACCGGGTGGGGCGTGTGGTTCTGGATCGGCCCGATCGTGATCCTCGGGATCGTGCCGGTGATCGACCTGTTCACCGGCCTGGACCGCTCGAACCCGCCCGACGACGTGATCGAGGCGCTGGAGAAGGACAGGTACTACCGCTGGATCACCTACCTGTTCCTGCCGGTCCAGTACGCCGGCTTCGCCGCCGCGTTCTGGCTGATCGCGACCGGTGACCTGGTGACGCTCGACAGGATCGCGCTGGCGGTCTCGATCGGGTGCGTCGGCGGTATCGGGATCAACACCGCCCACGAGCTCGGCCACAAGAGGGAGAGCCACGAGCGGTGGCTGTCGAAGATCGCGCTGGCGCAGAGCTTCTACGGGCACTTCTACATCGAGCACAACCGCGGTCACCACGTCCGGGTCGCGACGCCGGAGGACCCGGCCAGCAGCCGGGTGGGGGAGAGCTTCTACCGGTTCTGGCCGCGCACCGTCCTCGGCTCGCTGAGGAGCGCGTGGCGGCTGGAGAAGCGCCGGTACGCGCGCCGCCACCAGCACCCGTTCCGGATGGGCAACGACGTGCTCAACGCCTGGCTGATGTCGGCCGTGCTGTGGGCCGCGATGGTGGCCTGGCTCGGCGCGGGCATCCTGCCGTACCTGGTGATCCAGGCGGTCGTGGGCTTCTCGCTGCTCGAGGTCGTCAACTACCTGGAGCACTACGGCATGCGCCGCCAGAAGGTCGGCGTACCCGGCAGGGAGCGCTACGAGAAGGTCGACCCGAGCCACAGCTGGAACTCGAACAACGTCGCCACCAACGTGCTGCTCTACCACCTGCAGCGGCACAGCGACCACCACGCGAACCCGACCCGGCGCTACCAGACGCTGCGCGACTTCGCCGAGTCGCCGGTGCTGCCGACCGGCTACGCCGGCATGATCGTGCTCGCGCTGTTCCCGCCGGTGTGGCGCCGCGTGATGGACCCGCGGGTGCTCGCGCACTTCGGCGGCGACCTGAGCCGGGCCAACATCGACCCGCGCCGCCGCGAGAAGATCCTGGCGAAGTACCCGGTCCCCGCGCCGGCATCGATCGTTGCCGAGGGCATCGAGGTCGCGTGGTCCGCCGCGGGCGCACCGCCCGCCGCGGCCGAGGCGGTACGACGGGACGCGCACGGCGGGCGCTGCCCCGGATGCGGCTACACGTACGACGAGGCGGTCGGCGCCCCGCGTGAGGGGTTCCCGGCCGGGACGCCATGGTCCGCCGTACCGGACACCTGGTGCTGCCCGGACTGCGGTGTGCGCGAGAAGCGCGACTTCGTCGCGCCGGTGGTGGCGTCGTGAGGAGCCGGGCGACATCATGAAATACCGCCGCCGGATCGCGAACCGCGGCGCACGGACCGAGGCCCTGCGGTTCGCCGAGGGGAAAGCGGCCGCCGTTCCCTAGCATGGCTGTCATGACCGAGACGCTGACCACGGCACCGCG
>DASXRB010000096.1:0-7534 GCA_036506875.1 Kribbellaceae bacterium
GGCTACCCGACCAACGGGAAAACCGATCAGTGACTTTCAGACCATCGCGGATCGCGTCGAGATCGAGGCGCAGCGCCGGGAGTTCACCGACGCGGCGATGATGCGCGACTACGACCGCCTCGCGTCGCTGTTCACCCCGGACGGCGCGCTGCGGATGCCCAACATCCCGGTCGATTCGAACCCACCGGCATCCTCCTGACCCACATCCCACAGGACGTGACCAGCGAGCATCACAACGAGCTCGTCAGCAGTGCTCGCGAGCACCGCGCCGAAACGACGGCACAGGCCCGACGTTGACACATTCGGTAAGGGAACCCGTCCCACGTCGGCTCGTAGCTGAGCTCGCCGGTGGGGATGTCCTTCTCACCCGACGCCGCGCACGCCGTCGTCCAGCGTGAGGAGCGCGTCGGCGCGGTCCCGGGAGGCGTCGATCAGCCGGGCGTTCGCCTCGTCGCTGCCGTTCGTCCTCTCCATGGCGTCGTCCGGGCTGCGCCCGTGCCGGACGTGCCGCGCGGCCAGCCGCTGCCGTCGTACGCGGGGATCCAGGTCGAGGAACCAGCACTCGTCGAGCAGCGTCCGGATCGTTGCCCAGGGCCCCTGGTCGAGCAGCAGGTAGTTGCCTTCGGTCACCACCAGCCGGACCTCGTCCGCGACCGGCAGCGCGCCGGCTATGGCGTCCTCCAGGTCGCGGTCGAACCGCGGCGCCCAGACGGTGCGGCCGGACGGCTCGCGCAGCCGGCGCAGCAGCGCGACGTACCCGTCCACGTCGAAGGTCTCCGGCGCACCCTTGACCGGCACCAGCCCGATCCCGGTGAGTACGGCGTGGGCCAGGTGGAAGCCGTCCATCGGCACCAGCGCCACCGGATGGCCGTCCGCGGCCAGGTCGCGCACCAGCCGTTCGGCGTACGTCGACTTGCCGGCGCCGGGGGAGCCGGCGATGCCGAGCAGGGACCGCCGGCTGGCCAGGAGCGCGACCGCGCGGGCGCGTGCGGACCGTTCGTCGAGGCGCGGGGTCACCCCGGCACTCTCTCATCCGGCACGGCCGGGACGCTGCCGCACCCGCAGCTCTCCCGGTGCTCGATCTCCGCCGGCAGCCGTTCGATCCGGCGCGGCGCCATCGGGTCCTGCAACCGCCGCATCAGCAGCTGCACCGCCCGCGCGCCCATCGCGTGGAACGGCTGGGCCGCCGCGGTCAGCGCGGGCGACATCGCGCTGGCCCACTCGAAGTCGTCGAAGGTCACCATCGCGATGTCGTCGGGGATCCGCCTGCGGGTCTCCTTGAGCGCGAGCAGGGCGCCGATCGTCATCGCGTTGTTGCCGCTGAAGATCGCGGTCGGCGGGTGCGGGCGCCGCAGCAGCGACAAGACGCCGGCGCGGCCGCCCTGAACGGTCGAGTTCGCCGGCACGATCAGGTCCTCGATCACCGCGAGCCCGGCCGCCTCGTGGGCCCGCCGGTACCCGGCGCGGCGCTCGATGCTGGTCGACAGGCCGTCGAGCCCGGCCAGCATCCCGATCCGGCGGTGCCCGTTCTCGATCAGGTGCTCGACGAGCGCTGCGGAGACCGACTCGTTCTCGGTGCCGACCTGGTCGCAGCGCACGTCGCTCAACCGGTCCACCAGCACGAACGGCGTTTGGTGCTTGCGCAGCACCGGCAGCGTGGCGGTCTTCCAGCCGGGGGTCGGCGCCAGGATCACCGCCTCGACGTTGTGTGCCAGCAGCGCGGCCACTGCGCTGGCCTCGAGCTGGGTGTCGTCGTGGGTGTCGCAGAGCAGCAGCGCGAACCCGGCCCGGCTGGCCTCCGACTCGACGCCGGCGATCAGGTCGCCGAAGTACGGGTTCGAGGCGCCGGTGATCGCGAGCCCGACCGCGCGGCCGGTACGCTTCGTCGCCGCCGGCGCCGGCGGGGCGTAGTGCAGGCTCTCCAGCGCCTGTTGGACGCGCTCCCGAGTCTCCGGTGCGACGTACCGGGTGCCGTTCAGCACATGCGACACGGTGCTGATCGACACGGCGGCCAGCTTGGCCACGTCGACCAGCCGTGCACCGCGACGTGGGCCGGCCATGCGGGCATCGTCATCGATAGCGGACGAGTTGCGCAATCTTTTGCGCAAATTATTCCCTGCTCATCTGAGCGGGCATAACTTTGCTGCACTGTGCGGCCGGACCGGGCCGTTTCGACAGCGGGAGGTCTGGAGATGAAGCCAACCCGAACCATTGCGTCGGCACTCGCGTGTGCTGTGGTGCTGGCGCTGAGCGCGTGTACGACGACAAAGACCTCGGGGCCCGGCTCGAACTCCGGAGGCGGCAGCTCGGGCCCGATCAAGATCGGCCTGGTGACCAAGACCGAGACAAACCCGTACTTCGTCAAGCTGCGCGAGTCGGCGAAGGCCGCCGCGGCGGCGAAGGGTGACTCGCTGATCGCGCTCGCCGGCAAGTTCGACGGCGACAACGAGGGCCAGGTCACGGCGATCGAGAATCTCGTCCAGCAGGGCGTGAAGGGCATCCTGATCACCCCGAGCAACTCCTCCGGCGTGCTCGGCGCGATCAAGCAGGCGCAGGACAAGGGCGTGATCGTGATCGCGCTCGACACCGCCACCGAGCCGGCCGACGCGGTCACGGCGACGTACGCGACCAACAACGAGACCGCCGGCAAGCTGATCGGCCAGTACGTCAAGGCCCGGCTCGGGAGCACCAAGCCACAGCTGGTGATGATGGACCTCGACCCGAGCGCCAGCGTCGGCAAGCAGCGGCACAACGGGTTCCTCGAGGGCATGGGCCTGCCGCTGAACACGCCGGACATCATCGGCACCGCGCTCACCCAGGGCGACCAGACCAAGGCCCAGGCGGCGATGGAGAACCTGCTGCAGCGGGTTGGTAACCAGGTCAACGCGGTGTACAACATCAACGAGCCGGCCGCCCGCGGCGCCTACCAGGCGCTGAAGGAGAAGGGCCTCACCGGCAAGGTCCTGGTCGGCGCCATCGACGGCGGCTGCCAGGGCGTGCAGGACGTCAAGAACGGCCTGTTCGTCGGCACCGTGATGCAGTTCCCGAAGAAGATGGCCGAAGCCGGCGTCGCGGCCGTCATCGAGTACGCCGCCTCCGGCAAGAAGCCGTCCGGGTTCATCGACACCGGCGCTACCCTGATCACCGACAAGCCGGTCTCGGGCCTGGAGTCCAAGGACACCGCCTGGGGCGCACAGAACTGCTGGGGCTGATGATCGATGTCCACGGCAACTACCTCTGTTGAGCTGAGGCGGGCGGACTACATCCGCAACCTGTTCGCCCGCAACCCGGTGCTCGGCCCGACCGCCGCGCTGGTCGTCGCGGTTCTGTTCTTCTCGGTGGCGACCAGCACGTTCGCGAACGTCGACAACTTCTCGTTCATCGTCCAGCAGTCGATCGTCGTCGGGACCCTCGCACTGGGGCAGACTCTGGTGATCCTGACCGGCGGCATCGACCTGGCGAACGCGGCGATCGCGGTCTTCGGCACGCTGCTGATCACCCGGCTGAGCACCGGTGGTCTGCCCGCGCCGCTGAGCTTGCTGCTCGGGATCGTCGCCGGCATGGCGGTGGCGACAGTGTCCGGTCTGCTGGTCAGCCGGATCAAGCTGCCGCCGTTCATCGTCACGCTCGGCATGCTCGCGGTGATGACCGCGGTGACCAACCTCTACAGCAAGGGCACCACCTGGCCGGTGCCGGACGGGCTGCTCACCTGGCTCGGCACCTCGCTGTACCTGGGCGGGCGGATCCAATTCACCATGGGGATGGTGCTGGCCGCGGTGCTGTTCGTGGTGGTGTGGTTCGTGCTGGCGAAGACGGGCTGGGGCCGGCACGTGTACGCCGTCGGCAACGAGCCGGAGGCCGCCCGGCTGACCGGCATCCACATCGACCGGACCCTGGTCAGCGTCTACGCCGTGGCCGGCGTCATCTACGGCTTCGCCGCCTGGATGGCGATCGGCCGGACGCCGACGGCGGACCCGAACGCCTACCAGACCGGCAACCTGGACAGCATCACCGCCGTCGTGATCGGTGGCACCAGCCTCTTCGGCGGCCGCGGTGGCGTAGTCGGCACTATCGTCGGCGCGCTGATCGTGGCCGTACTCCGCAGTGGCCTGACCCAGATGAGCATCGACTCGAACTACCAGAACCTCGCGACCGGCGTCCTCGTGATCGCCGCCGTAGCGTTCGACCAGGCGACCCGGAGGAGGAGCTCATGAGCACCGCTGCTGCGACCGAGAAGGCACGGACGACGGACCACACGCCGATGCTGACCGCGCGCGGGCTGGTGAAGCGCTACGGCCATGTGACGGCGATCAACGGCGCGGACTTCGATCTCTACCCGGGTGAGGTGCTGGCGATCGTCGGCGACAACGGCGCCGGCAAGTCCAGCCTGATCAAGGCGCTCACCGGTGCCGTGCAGCCGGACGCCGGCATCATCGAGCTGGACGGCCAGCCGGTGCACTTCCACTCTCCGCTGGACGCCCGCCGGAAGGGCATCGAGACGGTCTACCAGACGCTCGCGGTGGCGCCCGCCCTGGACATCACCACGAACCTGTTCCTGGGCCGCGAGATCCGCCGCGACGGCGTGCTCGGCAGGCTGCGGATGCTCGACCGGAAGGCGATGCGCAAGGAGGCGCGCAACCAGCTCGACGCGCTGGGGATCGCGACCATCCAGGACATCACCCAGCCGGTGGAGAGCCTGTCCGGCGGTCAGCGGCAGGCCGTCGCCGTCGCCCGGGCGGCGATGTTCGGCAGCAAGGTCGTGATCATGGACGAGCCGACCGCCGCGCTCGGCGTCCGGGAGACCGCGCACGTGCTGGATCTGATCAAGCGGATCAGCAACCGCGGGCTGCCCGTCGTACTGATCAGTCACGACATGCCGGCCGTGTTCGAGGTGGCCGACCGGATCCACGTGCACCGGCTGGGCCGTCGCACCGGGGTGGTCGATCCGCAACGCGTGACGATGAGCGACGTGGTGTCCTTCATCACCGGCGCCGAGGACATCCCGCCGGATGCCGCCGGTTGACGCTGACGCCGTCAGCCGGCGGCGGAGCGCGGTCCGTCGTCCGGCCGGCTGCGCCGGATGGTCACGTACTCGGTGGCCGGCTGCCCGCCGAGCCGGCGGCTGATCGAACCCGCGATGCGTCCGGCCTGGGCCTTGGCCAGGTCCGCCGCCGGTCCGGCGTACAGGTCGTCGACCGTCGCCGTCCACAGGGCGAGCCAGCGCCGGAAGTGCGTCTCGGTGAGCTCGACCCGGTCGTTGAGCTCGAGATGCGGACGCAGGGCGTTGCGCTGGTAGTGGCCGGCCCGGAACAGGACCGTCTCCCAGAAGTCGCACATCACCGGCAGGTGCGCGGGCAGGTCCATCCGGGCGATGTCGGTGAAGATCGGCCCGAGCAGCTCGTCGGCGAAGGCCCGTCGGTAGAACGTCGTCACGAGGGCGGCGATGTGCTCACGGTTCTCGATGTCGGCGATCATGACTCCGTCTCGTCGTGCTGTCCGGGGTGCGGGGCGGCGGTGATCCGCGCGACGCACAGGTGCGGCTCGACGAAAGGCGTCAGGCTGCTCGGCGTGGCGGGCACGCCCAGGTCCGCGAGAGCGCCGCGCAGCATGCCGAGATGCATGGCGCACACCACCTCGGGGTGCTCGGTGGCGACGGCCCGGAACGGGCAGGCGTGCAGGCCGATCGAGGCCTCGTCGCCGTTCCGGGTGAGGTCGGGCTCGAACCCCAGCTCGGCGAACAGCGCGACCACCTCGGCCAGTGCGTCGTCCACGGTCGGTGCCGGAGCGAGGTGCTGTGCGGTGGCCGCGGCCCGTCCCGCGTGCTCGGCCCGCCGCGACCGCTCGGCCGGCGTCCCGCCCCAGTACGCGGCGAGCAGGCTGGCGAGCAGTTGGTAGCCGGTGTGCTCCGGCGCCTCCCCGGCACGTGCGGGTTCGTAGAGCAGACGCGGCCGTCCCCGGCCGCCGGTCGGCTCGGCCCGGTGCCGCACCAGGCCGGCCTCGGCCAGTACGTCGAGGTGGAACCGGACCGTGCTCACGTGCAGGCCGGTGGCGGCGGCGAGCTCCGCCGCGTCGAGAGCGGTCGTCCGGGACCGCAGCACGTCCAGCAGGCGCCGGCGGCTGGCTACCGCCAGCGCTTCGTGCGGCGTACGCCGTTCGGCCAGGTCGCTGGTACCCACGGCACGAACCATAATAAAGAGGATGAGCGTCGTGCAATTTGGGTGCCGCGATGCTCTCGGTGGGTGGCGAGGGACCGGTGGCCGGACAGCGGGCCGTCCCGGTGTCCGGAACGGCCCGCAGGTCCGCGGACGGATCAGGCCGCCGGCTCCGGCGCGACCATGGCGGCAACGGCGCTCTCGGCGGCGGCCAGGTGGTCGGCAGCGGTCGTCAGCGCGGCCTCGGCGACGGCGAGGCGGGTGCGTACGCCGTCCAGGCCCGCGTGGGTCGCGGTCGCGGTCAGACCGAGTGCCAGGTCGGTCGCGCCGGCCGCGGCGGTACCGGCCTCGGTGTTCGCGACCGCCGCGGCGTCCAGCTCGGTCCGGACCGCCGTCACGTCGAAGCCGTCGGCCTCCTTGGCGTCGGCCTGCGTGGTCAGGGCGGCGATGGTCGCCGTGTTCCGAGCCGCGGCCGAGAGGAACCGCGCGGCCTGCCGCACGGTGTTGATCGCCACGTAGTACACCTCCGGACGCACCTGCTTCACCTTCGCGCGCAGCGCCCGCACGTCCGTCACGGTGGTGGCGGCGGACACGCCGGACTTGAGGGTGGCGAGCGTGGCACGGTCGGCCGCGACATTGGCGCGGACGGTGCCGGCCTGCGTGGCGTCGAGGCGGCTGAGCCACGGGTTCTTCAGCACGACGGCGAGCCCGGCGTCCTTGTGGGCGATCTCGCGCAGCACGACGGTCTTCTCGGCGGCGAGCCGGCGGGCATCCTTGCTCACGCGCGGCTTGGCGTGCGGCTTGGCGTGCGTCGTGGCGTGCGGCTTGCCGGCCGGCGCCGCGGTGGCCGCGGGGGCGTACAGGCCAATGGCGACCGCGACCGCGGCAGCGGCCGCGACGGCGGTGATCGGGCGATTCATCTGGTTCGGCTCCTGTGTCTGCTGTGACATCACACCGGCCCGGCACGGTCGGCCGGGCCGCTTCTCCCAGGAGTGATCGGTACGACGACGCACCGGCTTGAGCAGGCGGGTGTAATCCCGGCGACCCGAGCTCCGTACGGGCTGAGCCGGGCCAGCGCGCGGCGCAGCTGTGCACGCAGCAGCCGCGGACCGCGGCGGTCGGGGTGACCGCCGCGGGTCCGCCGGCACCGATGGTTGCCGTCGGCATCCGTCTGCGACAATTCCGCGTATGACGATCGCTGTATCCTGCCGAGCGGAGGTGAGGCGTTGTCCGGACGCATCCTGACCGAGGTCAGCGCGACAGTGGACCCTGCCCACGAGTCCGAGCTCGTCGACGGCTTCCGTGAGCTGCTCGCCGGCCCGATCCCCGACGGCCTGCTCCGCACCGAACTTCTCCGCGGGCAGGACGGGCAATGGAGGATC
>DASXRB010000097.1:0-2549 GCA_036506875.1 Kribbellaceae bacterium
GGCCGACCACCGCCTGGTGTTCCGGGAGATGCCGCCGGCCGGGCCGGGGCAGTTGCCGCGGCGTGAGCTGCTGGCGGTGAAGCCGCGGCAGGGTTCGGGCAACATCTACGAGCATGTCTGCGCGCGGCTGAACCGTCATCCGCACGACCGGCAGCCGGGCCTGAACGCGTTCGGCGACCGCCCGGCCGGCTCGGGCGGCAACCAGGCCCAGCGGAAGGCGGAGCTAGACGCGATGCGTCTGGTCGCCCACACCTATGCGGGCCAGCAGCCGCTGGCGACCTCGCGTCCCCTGGACCCGGCCTCGTTCGGCAGCCGCGGCGCCAAGCCTCAAGTGACCGGCCCGGCCAAGGGCACCGGCAAGGATCTGTGAACCCCGACCCATCGAAGGAGTACGAGAACCGGCATGGCGCAGCGCATCGAGGTCGTACAGGCGGATCCGGAGCAGGTCCTGGAGCGGTTTCGCGTCGAAGGGCGGTTGCCGTTCAGCTTCGGCGCCGAGGGCAGGCCGGACGCGGTGATGCTCAGCCACGACGAGTTCGTGGCGCTGGACGGCTACGCGAAGTTCGAGGTGCCCGGCTTCACCGACCCGGTGTCGATCCGCGAGCATCTCGCGGCCGAGATCGCGGACATGGTGTCCGGCAGGCTGGGGCCGGTGCCGATCCCGTGGGGCGAGGAGACGCCGGAGGCGGTGGCGATGACCGCCGCGCAGTACCGGGAGCTGCGCGGCGACGACGACCCGCCGGCCGGCGTCGAGGACGACCCGGCGGTCCGCAGCTACGACGTCGCGCCGGTCGAGACCAGCACGGCCGTCACCGTCGACGAGCTCGGCGACCGGTACGGCCTGCCCCGACTCGCGCGGGACGCCGCAGCGACCCCGCCGGTGTACACGCTCCTGGCCGGTGAGGGGTTCCTCGAGGATCTTCGGCCGCTGGCCGACCCGGCGCAGGACCGCGACTCCGTCGAGCACGTGTGGGAGGTGCTCGCACAGACTCTCGACGACCTCGCGTCGGGGCGCAGCGACGGCCGGCACCGGCTCGGCTTCCAGCCCGGCCGCGGGGACCTGCGCGACTGCGTCGTCTCGTACCTGCGGCCCGAGCCCGGTGCGCCCGCGGTCTACTGGCTGATCTTCCGCGAGATCGACGCGCGGCACGTCGGTGGTGGCCGTCCGGCGCGCGAGCTGCTGACCTTGACGCACGCGCCGGGCTGACCCGCATAGGGTGCGGGGATGTTCGTGGTGATCAGGTTCAGGGTGGCGGCGTCCGACCAGGAGGCGTTCGAGGGGCGGCTGGCGACGGCGGTCGAGGTGCTGGCGCGGCAGCGCGGGTTCGTCCGGGCGCGCGCGGGGCGGAACGCGGACGACCCGGAGCTGCTGGCGCTGACCATGGAGTGGGAGAACATCGGCAGCTACCGCCGGGCCCTGTCGCCGTACGACGTGAAGCTCGCGGCGGTGCCGCTGCTGTCGGAGGCGATCGACGAGCCCACGGCGTACGAGCTGCTCGACATCGGTTCGGCCGGCGCCACGGGCGACCGCTAGCCTGGACCGTCAACTCCGGACGCCCACCCCAAGGAGACCCAACCGTGCCAGTGGACATCGTCGACGCCGTGGTCAGCCTCAGCAAGCGCAGGGGCTTCGTCTACCCGTGCGGCGAGATCTACGGCGGTACCCGGTCGGCGTGGGACTACGGACCGCTCGGTGTGGAGCTGAAGGAGAACATCCGGCGGCAGTGGTGGCGCTCGATGGTGACCAGCCGGGACGACATCGTCGGGCTGGACTCGTCGGTGATCCTGCCGACCAAGGTGTGGGAGGCGTCCGGGCACCTGGCGGAGTTCGTCGACCCGCTGACCGAGTGCCGCTCGTGCCACAAGCGGTTCCGGGAGGACCACCTGCGGGAGGACTTCGCACGGCGCAAGGACCGCGACGCCGACGAGGTGAAGCTGGACGAGATCGCCTGCCCTAACTGCGGCAACAAGGGCACGTTCACCGAGCCGCAGATGTTCAACGGGCTGCTGAAGACGTACCTCGGGCCGGTGGAGTCCGAGGAGGGGCTGCACTACCTGCGGCCGGAGACGGCGCAGGGCATCTTCATCAACTTCGCCAACGTGATGGGCACGGCGCGCAAGAAGCCGCCGTTCGGCATCGCGCAGGTCGGCAAGAGCTTCCGGAACGAGATCACGCCGGGCAACTTCATCTTCCGGACCCGCGAGTTCGAGCAGATGGAGATGGAGTTCTTCGTCGCGCCCGGTACCGACGAGGAGTGGCACGAGTACTGGCTGAAGGCCCGCTGGGACTGGTACGTCGACCTCGGCCTGAAGCCGGACAACATGCGGTTCTACGAGCACCCGCAGGAGAAGCTCAGCCACTACTCGAAGCGGACCGTGGACATCGAGTACCGGTTCCGGTTCGGCGGCAAGGAGTTCGACGAGCTCGAGGGCATCGCGAACCGGACCGACTTCGACCTGTCCACGCACTCCAAGCACTCCGGTAGCGACCTGTCGTACTTCGACCAGGAGAAGGGCGAGCGCTGGACGCCGTACGTGATCGAGCCGGC
>DASXRB010000098.1:0-5236 GCA_036506875.1 Kribbellaceae bacterium
CGGCCGGCACGCTGCAGCTGCGCGTGGCCGGCACCGCCGACCGGCTGTCGAAGGTGATCGTGGTCAAGCGGCCGGGGCAGCTCGTGTTCATCGGCCGGTACGACGCGACCCGGCGGGCCGCGCAGCTCAAGCAGGGCGACAGCTGGCTGATCCTGCGGATGGCCGGCACCGCGGTGACGTGGAGCGACGACACCGTCGTACGCCTGCTGACGTCGTGCTCGATCCCTCCGGTGCCGACCACGCGCTGATCGGCGGTCGTCGTACGAGGTCTGGAAATCGCGGCGGGAACCGCGTAGGCATGAAGTCTGCGTGGTTCTTCGACCGGGAGGTTTCCGTGATGCGATTCCGCCGCCGTGTCAGCACTCTGATCGCCCCCGCCGCCGTCCTCGCGCTCCTGACCGGTCCGGCGACCGCGACCGCCGGGGCCGGCTCGGACACCAGGGCGCCGGCCGTCAAGCAGGCCACCGCCGTCGGGTACGGCGGGGCGGTGTCGTCGGTGGACGCGAACGCCACCGCGATCGGGATCGCGGTGCTGCGCAGCGGTGGCAACGCGGTCGACGCGGCGGTCGCGACGGCGGCCGCGCTCGGTGTCACCGAGCCGTACTCGGCCGGGGTCGGTGGCGGCGGGTTCTTCGTGTACTACGACGCGCGGACCGGCACCGTGCACACGATCGACGGGCGCGAGACCGCACCGGCCTCGATGCCGGCGAACGCGTTCATCGACCCCGCCACCGGGGCGCCGTACCCGTTCTTCCCGCAGCGCGTGACGTCCGGGCTGTCGGTCGGCGTGCCGGGCACCCCGGCCACCTGGCAGGCAGCGCTGCAACGGTGGGGGACGCTGAGCCTGAACAAGGCGCTGGCGCCCGCGGCGCGGCTGGCCGAGCACGGGTTCGTCGTGGACCAGACCTTCCGCACCCAGACGCTGGACAACAAGGAGCGGTTCGCGGCTTTGGTGCCGACCGCCGCGCTGTTCCTGCCGAACGGCGACGCGCCCGAGGTTGGAACGCTGTTCAAGAACCCGGACCTGGCCGCGACGTACAAGCTGCTCGGGCGGGAGGGGCTCGGCGCGTTCTACGGCGGCGCGCTGGCCGACGAGATCGTGCAGACGGTGCAGTCGCCGCCGAAGACGCCGGGGACGACGCTGCCGGTGATGCCGGGCTACATGACCGCGTCCGACCTGGCGTCGTACGGGGTGATCGACCGGGCGCCGACGCACGTGAGCTACCGCGGCCTGGACGTCTTCGGGATGGCGCCGGTCTCGTCGGGCGGTACGACGGTGGGCGAGGCGCTGAACATCCTGGCGACGACCGACCTGGCGGCGAAGGCGACGCCGGACGCGCTGCACTGGTATCTGGAGGCCTCCGCGCTGGCGTTCGCGGACCGCAACGCGTATGTCGGCGACCCGGCGTACGTGAACGTCCCGACCGCGGAGCTCTTGTCCGCCGGCTTCGGCGCCGAGCGCGCCTGCCAGCTCAACCCCACGACGGCCGCGACCAAGCCGGTGCCGCCCGGGTCGCCGGACGGCAGCTACACGCCGTGCGGGACGCCGGTGGCGGCCGAGCAGCGCGCGGACAGCGAGGGGTTGTCGACGACGCACCTGACGGTCGCGGACCGGTGGGGCAACGTGGTCGCGTACACGCTGACGATCGAGCAGACCGGCGGCAGCGGGATCGTGGTCCCCGGCCGCGGGTTCCTGCTCAACAACGAGCTGACCGACTTCTCCGCGATCCCGGACCCGGCCGACCCGAACATCGTTGCCGGCGGCAAGCGGCCGCGGTCGTCGATGTCGCCGACGATCGTGCTCCGCGACGGCAAGCCGTACCTCGCGCTCGGCTCGCCCGGCGGCTCGACCATCATCACCACCGTGCTGCAGGTGCTGACGAACCGGCTGGACCGCGGCATGACGCTGCCGGAGGCGATCGCGGCGCCGCGCGGCTCCCAGCGCAACACGCCCTCGGTGACGGCCGAGCCGGAGTTCATCACCGCGTACGACGCCGTGCTGAAAGCGTTCGGGCACACCCTGACCCCCGCCGGAGCGCCCGGCACCTCGGCCGCCGAGATCGGCGCCGCGACCGGCATCGAGTTCCTCCCGAACGGCGCCCTGCTGGCCGCCGCCGAACCACGCCGCCGCGGCGGCGGCGACGCGGAGGTGGTCTTCCCGATCAGGTGAGGCGCGGCTGCCCGTAGCATCGTTGCCGTGGGTGACACCTTCGAATGGCTCAAGGGGCACGGCACGGAGAACGACTTCGTGCTGCTGCCGGACCCCGATGGGTCCGTGCACGGCGACCTGGACGCTTCGGTCGTGCGGTTCCTGTGCGACCGGCACGCCGGGATCGGCGGTGACGGGGTGCTCCGGGTGATCGAGGGCGCGCGGCAGACCTACGTGGACGACGGCGGCGACTGGTTCATGGACTACCGCAACGCCGACGGGTCGGTGGGGGAGATGTGCGGCAACGGGGTGCGTGTCTTCGCCCGCTACCTGCGCGACGAGGGGCTGACGGGCGACGGCAAGCTGCGCGTCGGCACCCGGGCCGGTGTGAAGACGGTGCTGTTCAACCCCGACGGTACGACGACGGTCGACATGGGCGAGCCGTCCTTCCCCGGCCCGGGCGGCATCGTCGTGGAGGCGAACGGCCACCAGTGGTCCGCGCTGCACGTGGACATGGGCAACCCGCACGCGGTCGCGTTCGTCGACGACCTGCGCGACCCCGGCCCGCTCGCCGAGCAGCCCGGCTGGACCCCGGCGACGGCCTACCCCAACGGCGTCAACGTGGAGTTCGTCGTACGACGCGGGCCCGGCCACGTCGCGATGCGCGTGCACGAGCGCGGCGTCGGCGAGACCCGCTCCTGCGGCACCGGCACCTGCGCGGTCGCCGTCGCCGCCGCACTGGCCGACCACGCGGCCCGCCCGACGTCGTACCGGGTCGACGTCCCCGGCGGCACCGTCAGCGTGCTGTGGCGCGAGGACAACCACCTCGAGCTCACCGGCCCCGCCGTCGTCCACGCCCGCGGCACCTTCCACCGCGCCTGGCTCGGCCACCCCTCCTGAGGCGGTCGTTCGTCGCATCTTGTGGTCCCTGTGGACAACGCGGTCATCTGACCGCCGGCGCGTATCGGACCGGTTGTCCACAGGGACCACAAGATGCGTCGAATGAACGCAAAGGTGGGTGGGGGTGAATTCCGGGTGCGGGGGTTTCGGGGGCGTGGGACCATGGAGGCGATATGACGAGCCAACCCAATCCCTTCGACGACGAGCTGCTCGACCAGAACGGCGTCGACGATCTCGAGTACGACGACACGTCCTACGAGTACGACGACACGTCGTACGACCTCGATGACGATGACGACCCGGACACCGGTGAGCTCGACCTGGAGGACCGCCAGGCGCTGCGCCGGGTGGCCGGCATGTCGACCGAGCTCACCGACATCAGCGAGGTCGAGTACCGCAAGCTGCTGCTGGAGCGGGTGCTGCTGGTCGGCGTCTGGACCGAGGGCAGCCCGGAGGACGCGGACAACTCGCTCGCGGAGTTGAAGCTGCTCGCGGAGACCGCCGGTTCCGAGGTGCTGGACGGCGTGATCCAGCGGCGCAAGCGGCCCGACCCGGCGACGTTCATCGGCCGCGGCAAGGTCGACGAGCTGCGCAACCTGGTCGCCGCGTCCGGCGCTGACACCGTGATCGCCGACGGCGAGCTGGCCCCCGCGCAGCTGCGCAACCTGGAGGACCGGCTCAAGGTCAAGGTGGTCGACCGGACCGCGCTGATCCTGGACATCTTCGCGCAGCACGCGAAGTCCAAGGAGGGCAAGGCGCAGGTCGAGCTGGCCCAGCTGCAGTACATGAAGCAGCGCCTGCGTGTCTGGGGTGGCCAGCTGTCCCTCCAGGCCGGTGGCCGCGTCGGTGCCGCCGGTGGCGGTATCGGTGGCCGTGGTCCCGGTGAGACCAAGATCGAGACCGACCGGCGCCGGATCAACACCAAGATCTCCAAGCTGCGCCGCGAGCTGGCCGGGATGAAGAACACGCGGATGACGAAGCGCCAGGAGCGCCGCCGCAACGCGATCCCGTCGGTCGCGATCGCCGGGTACACCAACGCCGGCAAGTCCTCGCTGCTGAACCGGATCACCGGGGCCGGCGTGCTGGTCGAGGACGCGCTGTTCGCGACCCTGGACCCGACCACGCGGCGTACGACGACCGCCGACGGCCGGGTCTACACGCTGACCGACACCGTCGGGTTCGTCCGGCACCTGCCGCACGACCTGGTCGAGGCGTTCCGCTCGACGCTGGAGGAGGTCTCGGACGCCGACCTGCTGCTGCACGTGGTCGACGGCTCACACGCCGACCCGGTGTCGCAGATCCAGGCGGTGCGCGAGGTGCTGGCCGAGATCGGCGCCGCCGACGTGCCGGAGCTCATCGTGGTCAACAAGGCGGACATCGCCGACCCTGTCACGCTGAAGACGCTGCAGACCCGCGAGCCGCGCACCGTCGTGGTGTCGGCGCGCACGGGCGCCGGTATCGACGAGCTGCGTGCGACGGTCGAGGCGGCGCTGCCGCAGCCGGACCTGACCGTCGAGGCGCTGGTGCCGTACGAGCGCGGCGACCTGGTCTCCCGGGTGCACTCCGAGGGCAGCGTCGAGCGGCTCGAGCACACCGCGGACGGCACCCTGCTGACCGCCCGGGTGCACGCCGACCTGGCGAGCGACCTCTCGCCGTTCATCGTCGCGCCCACCCGCTGAGCACCCGCCGGTCGCGAACGAGCGCGATCACAGGCGGGCGACTCGGTCGGCGTCCGTGACGCCCCGGGTGTCGAAGAGCAGCCTCGCCGTGGCCGCGAGGTGGCCGGGGTCGTAGTCGCGGTGGTTCTGGAGCAGCACGCTGACATCCGCGTCGCGGAGCGCCGCGTCCAGGTCGGGCACCCGGTCGAGCGGCTTCACGCCGTCGATCCGCCACACCGGCACGAGGGGATCGTGGAAGCTGACGGTGGCACCGAGGGCGCGCAGCCGCTGGGCGAGCGGCACGGCGGGTGACTCCCGTTCGTCGGCCACGTCGGGCTTGTAGGTGATGCCGAGCAGCAGGACGCGGGCGTCGCGCAGCGCGAGGCCCTGGTCGTTCAGCAGGTCCTGGATACGTCGTACGACGTATCCAGGCATCGATGCGTTGATCTCCGAAGCGAGCTCGACGAACCGGAACGGGTACCGCAACCGCGCCTGGACCGCATGCGACAGGTAGCTGGGGTCGATCGGG
>DASXRB010000099.1:0-10832 GCA_036506875.1 Kribbellaceae bacterium
AAGCTCTTCAGCGCCGATGGTACTGCGACCGGGAGGTCGTGGGAGAGTAGGACGTCGCCGGGCATTCACACTGTTAAGGGCCACCCCGCTCCGGGGTGGCCCTTAACAATTTCCCCCGCCGGCACCACCTCTTCTGCCGGCCGCGAGCCACTACCCGGCGCATGTACGCGAGTGCTCGTCGTACGCACGCCGGGATCCTTCAGGCGGTGATGCGGCGCCGGTCGGGGATCGTGCGGTGCGGGTCGAAGAAGGCCCGGGCAGGCGCGGCCGGGTCGTACCGGATCGGGATCCGCTTCCCGATGGCCGGCGTCTCGCCGGCCAGCGGGTAGAGCACGTCGTTGTGGATCAGCTGGGTCCCGACGGTGTAGCGCACGAGCAGGAAGGTGCGGTTGCTGGCGCGCAGCACGGACACGATCTGCGCGTCCGCGGCGGGCCAGCTCTGGATGTCCGGGGTGGCGTCGTTGCCACGGCGGAAGGCACGGCCGAGCGGGGTGAGGAACGAGATCACCAGCACCGCAACGGCGATGACCAGGAGTGCTGTCATCAACATCAGCACGACCCCCATCTTACTGATGTCCCTCGATGGACATGTTGGTTATAATCAACATGCTGGGCGGCATCAACTGGCTTTGTCAAGACATTAACGTCGGACAATCTGACGACCCGCCGCTACACATCGCGACCGGAGGACCAGGTGCACGCGTACGAGCAGATCGCCGACCAGCTGGCGGCCGAGATCCACGCCGGAGTGTGGGAGACAGGCTCCCCGCTGCCGACGATCCCGGAGCTCGAGGAGCGGTTCGGCGTCAGCCGGATCACGGTCCGCGGCGGCCTGCGCGAGCTCGAGAAGCAGGGCTTGGTCTACACCGGGTACGCCGGCGGCCGGCGCGGCACCATCGTGCGGTCCACCGGCGCCGTCGACCACCTGCTCAGCGACCCGCTGCGGTACCTCGGCGAGCCACCGAAGGAGGGCACGTTCGCGCAGTTCGCGGCGCGCCAGGGCCGCACGCCGAGCACCCGGTTCGAGATGCGCATGCAGCACGTCGACGAGTGGATCACGCAGCGGCTCGGCGTGCCCGGGGGTGAGCTGGTCGTCGTACGGATCATCCACCACCTGCTCGACAACGAGCCGTGGTCGCGGGAGACCAGCTACTACGCGCGCGACCTGGCCGAGGTGGTCGGCCTGGACGCGCCGCAGATCCTCAGCCAGGGCACGATGCGCACGCTCGCCGACGCCGGCTACCGGGAGCTGGCGCATGTCGACGAGGTCAGCTTCGAGGCGGCCGGGCCGGAGGACGCGCACGACCTCGCGGTGCCGGTCGGCACGCCGCTGATCGTCCAGACGCGTACAGCGGCCACCGCCGAGCGGGTCACCCGCATCTCGCGCTGGCACCGGATGGCGCTGAACAGCCGGATGGTCTGGGAGGCCGGCCAGGACGAGGCCCTCGATGTCATCCGCAAGGCCCGCTCCCACGCCGGCCACCAGGTCCTGCGCTGACCACCGGGTAGGATCCACGCCGTCTGGTCCGGTGTGGCGCGGAGGTGTTCTGTGAGGCGGACAGCCGCGCTCGTGGCGCCGTTGGCGCTGACCGCGTCGTTGCTCGCGGCGTGCACCTCCGAGCCGGCGCCGACCGACGTCACCGTCACGTGGGCCGACCCTGCCCGCAAGCAGGTCAGGGTGACCTGGTCCGAGCAGGGTTCGCAGCCGAACAAGATCACCGTCGAGGGCGTGGCGGCCGCGCCGCCCGAGGCGTTGCAGTACCTCGCCGCCGACAAGCCGAACCAGGTGCTCATCCCGGCCTCGCTGTTCCCGGTGAACGGCACCTTCCGGGTCGCGGTCAGCATCGGCTCGACCTCCGGCGGGATCACGAGCAAGCCGGGACTGTCGCCGATGTTCGACACCGACGGCCCGGTCGCGCCGGTGCTCAGCTCGGTGCACAACCCGGGCGGTACCGCGGTCCAGGTCGAGTGGCGCCCGGGCGCGGCGACCGAGGACTACACGCCGGGTGACCCGCTGGACGTGAAGGTGCAGAGCACCGGGTACGTGCCGCTCGTGGTCGGCGCCGGCCAGTTCGCCGCGCGCCCGCTCGCCGCCGGCTCCGGCCGCTTCACCAAGTACCTGATCAGCAACCTGCGGGCGCCGTACCGGTTCACGGTGCGTGCGGTCAACGAGTGGGGTACGACGTACGGCGCGTCGGTGGTCGCGGACACGACGACGACCACGGCCGCGATCCCGAGCCGGTCGGTGTACAGCATGCCCACACCGATCCGGGGCAGGGTGACGCGTCACCGGCTGGTCTGCCAGTCCGGCCGCCGTTGCGCGGCGGAGGCGCTGCCGGGGCCGGGCCTGCCGGTGGTGCTGCAGGCGCGCACGGACACCTCGCACGGGTGGGTCCCGGTCGGTACGACGCGGACCGGCGCCGGCGGTACGTTCTACATCGGGGTGACGTCGCCGGGCATCCGGCAGTACCGGGTGGTGACGCCGAACTGGGACGGCTCGCCGTGGGTGGCCTTCGGCTCCTCGTCGGGGATGGGTACGACGACCTCCCGGGTGCGGGTCTGGGCGCGGTTCCTCAAGCCGTACGTGGCGTACGGGCAGCCCGCGGTCGCCTCGATCGTGGTGTGGCCGCGGGTGAACACGACCGCGGTGCTGCAGCGCTGGAACGGGCGTGGCTGGATCGGGGTGAAGAACGTGCCGGTGCACGGCGGCGTCGGGCTCTACAGCTTCACCGCGGTGCTGCGC
Organism: Kribbellaceae bacterium; assembly: GCA_036506875.1. Lineage (GTDB taxonomy): Bacteria > Actinomycetota > Actinomycetes > Propionibacteriales > Kribbellaceae > DASRHY01. Next base: position 2,744 of record DASXRB010000099.1, read on the forward strand.
GGGCCGTTCGGCTACCGCTTCGTGGTACCGCCGGTGCGCTACCAGGGCCACACGGTGCTCGGCTGGGAGACCGGCGGCTTCGTCCTCGTCACCCGCTGATCGCGCTACTCGGGCGGCGGTGGCGCGTCGTACCGGTGGTCTCACCGGAGGCAGACGATTCGGCCGAGACGGTGCCCACGCACTAGCGTTGGCTCCTATGAACGAGCAGAACCCGCAGGTCACGACGGACATCACGACGGATTCGGGGCAGGCCGACCTGCCCGAGCAGATCCGGGTCCGCCGCGAGAAGCGGGACCGGCTGCTCGCCGAGGGCGTGCAGCCGTACCCGGTCACCGTGCCGCGCACGCACACGCTGGCCGAGATCCGGGCGACGTACGACGCCCGCGAGCTGGAGCCGGACACGCGGACCGGCGACCGGGTCTCGGTGACCGGCCGGGTGATCTTCCTGCGCAACACCGGGAAGCTGTGCTTCGTCCGGCTGCGCGAGGGGGACGGCAGCGAGCTGCAGGTGATGCTGTCGCTGGCCGACGTCGGCGAGGAGTCGCTGGCGGCCTTCAAGAGCACCGTGGACCTCGGCGATCTGCTCACCGTGGACGGTGAGGTCGTGACCAGCCGGCGAGGAGAGCTGTCGGTGCAGGCGACGGCTTGGGGGCTGGCGGCGAAGACGCTGCGGCCGCTGCCGAACGAGCACAACCCGCTGGGCGAGGAGACCCGGGCCCGGCTGCGGTACGTCGACCTGATCATGCGGCCCGAGGCTCGCGAGATGGTCCGCACCAAGGCGGCGGTGCTGAAGTCGCTGCGCGGCACACTGGACGGGCAGGGCTTCACCGAGGTCGAGACGCCGGTGCTGCAGCTCACCAACGGCGGGGCTGCCGCTCGGCCGTTCCGGACCCACCTCAACGCCTTCGACCAGCCGATGCTGCTGCGGATCGCCCTCGAGCTCGACCTGAAGCGCGCGATGATCGGCGGCGTCGAGAAGGTGTACGAGATCGGGCGCACGTTCCGTAACGAGGGCCTGGACTCCACCCACGCCGCCGAGTTCTCGATGCTCGAGGCCTACCAGGCGTACGGCGACTACCACACGATGGCCGAGCTGGCCCGCACGCTGGTGCTGGACGCCGCGCGCGCGGTCGGGCGGACCGTGGTGCCGGCGCGGGACGGCGGCGAGATCGACCTCGAGGGGGAGTGGCGCCGGCTGCCGATCCTGCAGGCGGTTTCGGAGGCCGTCGGCGAGGAGATCACCCCCGCGACGAGTGCCGACGTGCTGACCAAGATCGCGGCCGCGCACGACGTCGAGCTGCTGCCGTCCTGGGGATATGGCGAGATCGTGCTGGAGCTGTTCGAAAAGCTCGTCGAGCACACCCTGATGCAGCCGACCTACGTCACCGACTATCCCGAGTCGGTGCGCCCGCTGGCGAAGCCGCACCGGGAGGTCCCTGGTCTCGTGGAGGCGTTCGACCTGATCATCAACGGCGTCGAACTGGCGCCGGCCTATTCGGAGCTGAATGACCCGGTGATCCAGCGTGAACGACTGGTGCAGCAGTCGTTGCTCGCGGCAGCGGGTGACCCCGAGGCGATGGAGCTGGACGAGGCCTTCCTGCGTGCCATGGAATACGGCATGCCGCCCGCCGGCGGTATCGGCATGGGCGTCGACCGGCTGGTGATGTTGCTCACCGGGAAGGGAATCCGGGAGACCATCCTCTTCCCGCTGCTGCGTCCGGAGTGACCCGTCGCCGCCGGCCGATGCGGTTCGCCGGCACCAGGTAATACGTCCCGAAATGCCTGCCTGACCGGTCAGCCGAGTGCTTGGGAATGCCGTTCGTGACGTCACGCGTCCGGTGCGTCGCCGATAGTGCGGCGGAAGGCGCTGAACAGTCGTGATTCAGAAACCGTTGTACCTGAATGCCGGGCGGTGCGATGACAAACGTGCTGTCATGCGGTAGAAATCAGATAACCAACGACGGCAGGGGGGAATTTCGCCGGTCAAACGGCTCTGGAAAGGACAGTCAGGGATGGCGCAGAGGGTTCAGGTCGTGCTCGAGGACGACCTCGATGGCGGTAAGGCCGACGAGACGGTGACCTTCGGTCTGGACGGTACGTCGTACGAGATCGACCTCTCCAAGAAGAATGCGGCCAAGCTGCGCGACTCGCTCGCCCAGTACGTCGGAGCGGGCCGGAAGGTCTCCGGCCGGCGGACGGCCGGCGGCCGCGGCCGGGGCCGCGGGCGCTCGGGCAGCGACTCGGCCGACATCCGCGCGTGGGCCAAGGAGCAGGGCTACGAGGTGAGCGAGCGCGGCCGGATCTCCGCCGAGATCCGCGCGGCGTACAACGACGCCAAGTAACCGTTCATCGCGGGCAGCCGGTCCCGGACGCCGCCTCTTCGGCGCTGTCCGGGACCGTCCGTATTCCGGGCGACTTCGCTGCGTGCCGGGTCGCGGCGTGTCGCCCGCCCGGGACCGTCCGGCCGGGGGCACTAGGCTCGGACGTGAAGTTCTCGTAACGACGGGAACACCCGGCCGCCGCCGGAGGTTGTTCTCTTGTGATCCCTGGTGAGTGGTGCGTGCGACGTTCGCTCGCTGTTCGCTGAGAGCGAGCATGTAGGAGCCGGGGTCTAGCATGCAATGTACGGGGCCCGGTGAAGTCACCCCAGTGATGCAACACAGGACTAGTCACCCACCGCTCGACCGGGTCCCCTGAGGCAAGGAGCGCTTTGGCGATGTTTGAGAGATTTACGGACCGCGCCCGTCGGGTTGTCGTCCTGGCTCAGGAAGAGGCCAGGATGCTCAGTCACAACTACATCGGGACCGAGCACATCCTGCTCGGCCTGATCCACGAGGGTGAGGGTGTCGCCGCCAAGGCTCTCGAGAGCCTGGGTATCTCGCTGGAGGCCGTCCGTGCCCAGGTCGAGGAGATCATCGGCCAGGGCCAGCAGGCACCCAGCGGGCACATCCCGTTCACCCCGCGTGCCAAGAAGGTGCTGGAGCTCTCGCTGCGCGAGGCGCTGCAGCTCGGACACAACTACATCGGCACCGAGCACATCCTGCTGGGCCTGATCCGCGAAGGTGAGGGCGTCGCGGCCCAGGTGCTGGTCAAGCTCGGCGCCGACCTGAACCGGGTCCGCCAGCAGGTCATCCAGCTGCTGAGCGGGTACCAGGGTAAGGAGACCGCGACCGCCGGGGCGCCGCAGGAGGGCTCGCCGGCGAGTTCGCTGGTGCTCGACCAGTTCGGCCGGAACTACACCCAGGCCGCCCGCGAGGGCAAGCTCGACCCGGTCATCGGCCGGCAGAAGGAGATCGAGCGGGTCATGCAGGTGCTGTCCCGCCGGACCAAGAACAACCCGGTGCTGATCGGCGAGCCGGGCGTCGGCAAGACGGCGATCGTGGAGGGCCTGGCCCAGCAGATCGTCCGTGGCGACGTCCCGGAGACGCTGAAGGACAAGCAGATCTACTCCCTCGACCTGGGCGCGCTCGTCGCGGGGTCCCGCTACCGCGGTGACTTCGAGGAGCGGCTGAAGAAGGTTCTGAAGGAGATCCGGACCCGCGGCGACATCGTGCTGTTCATCGACGAGCTGCACACGCTGGTGGGTGCGGGTGCGGCCGAGGGCGCGATCGACGCGGCGAGCATCCTGAAGCCGATGCTGGCCCGTGGTGAGCTCCAGACGGTGGGTGCGACCACGCTCGACGAGTACCGCAAGTACCTGGAGAAGGACGCGGCGCTGGAGCGCCGGTTCCAGCCGATCCAGGTCGCCGAGCCGACCATCGCGCACACCATCGAGATCCTCAAGGGCCTGCGCGACCGGTACGAGGCGCACCACCGGGTCACCATCACCGACCCGGCCCTGGTCGCCTCGGCCCAGATGGCCGACCGGTACATCTCCGACCGGTTCCTGCCGGACAAGGCGATCGACCTGATCGACGAGGCCGGGTCGCGGCTGCGGATCCGCCGGATGACGGCGCCGCCGGACCTGCGCGAGTTCGACGAGAAGATCGCGAACGTCCGCCGGGAGAAGGAGTCCGCGATCGACGCGCAGGACTTCGAGCGCGCCGCCAGCCTGCGCGACGACGAGAAGAAGCTCATCAACGCGAAGGCCGAGCGGGAGAAGCAGTGGAAGGCCGGCGACATGGACGTCGTCGCCGAGGTCGACGAGGAGCTCATCGCCGAGGTGCTGAGCACCGCCACCGGCATCCCCGTCTTCAAGCTGACCGAGGAGGAGTCCTCGCGGCTGCTGAAGATGGAGGAGGAGCTGGCCAAGCGGTACGTCGGCCAGCACGACGCCGTCAAGGCGCTGTCGCGGTCGATCCGCCGTACCCGCGCCGGTCTGAAGGACCCGAAGCGGCCGAGCGGCTCGTTCATCTTCGCCGGCCCGTCCGGTGTCGGTAAGACCGAGCTGTCCAAGGCGCTGACGGAGTTCCTGTTCGGCGACGAGTCGGCGCTGATCAGCCTCGACATGTCGGAGTACTCCGAGAAGCACACGGCATCCCGGCTGTTCGGTTCCCCGCCGGGGTACGTGGGCTACGAGGAGGGCGGCCAGCTCACCGAGAAGGTGCGCCGCAAGCCGTTCAGCGTGGTGCTGTTCGACGAGGTCGAGAAGGCCCACCCGGACATCTTCAACTCGCTGCTGCAGATCCTGGACGAGGGTCGCCTGACCGACGCCCAGGGCCGGGTCGTGGACTTCAAGAACACCGTGATCATCATGACCACGAACCTCGGCACCAGGGACATCTCGAAGGCGGTGCAGCTGGGCTTCAGCCAGTCCGGCGACGCCCCGGGCTCGTACGAGAAGATGAAGTCCAAGGTCGCGGAGGAGCTCAAGCAGCACTTCCGGCCGGAGTTCCTCAACCGGGTCGACGAGATCATCGTCTTCCACCAGCTCAGCGAGTCGGAGATCGTCCACATCGTCGACCTGATGGTGGCCCAGATCGAGGAGCGGCTGAAGGACAAGGACATGGGCATCGAGCTCACGACGGTGGCGAAGGAGCTGATCGGCAAGCGCGGGTTCGACCCGGTCCTGGGCGCCCGTCCGCTGCGCCGCGCGCTGCAGCGCGACGTGGAGGACGTGCTGGCGGAGAAGATCTTGTTCGGCGATGTCCGGTCGGGCGAGCTCGTCCTGGTGGACGTCGACGACGACCCGGACAAGATCGCCGCCGACGGCAAGCGGTTCACCTTCACCGGCAACGCCAAGGCCGCCCCGGCCCCGGAGCTGGCCACCGCCGACGTGGCCGGCGCCCAGCCCAAGTCCGGCATCCAGGACGCCTGACGGCCGGCACAGCGGTACGACGAGGCCCTGCGGACCTCATCCGGTCCGCGGGGCCTCCGTCGTACCTGATCCGCCGCGGAAGCACGCTCTCGTGATGTCCCATTCACGGACTGTCGTGTGGACCTGGGCTGTCCCTTCGCGGTAAGAGATGGAATCATCTCGTCGCATGGACGCGTCGCGTCTGCTTCAGGACGCCCAGGAACCGGCGCAAGCCGCCGGTTCCTTTGGCGTGCGTGCCGCGGGTGACGTGCTCGCCCGGGCGCAGCGGATCGCGGACACCCTGCGCGAGCAGGCCGAGCTGGAGAACGACAGCGCGCTGGCGGAGGCCGGGCAGGTCCGCGAGGAGTCGAAGCGGATCAGGGCGGAGTCGGAGGCGGTCCGGGCGCAGGCCGTGCAGGAGCTCGAGAAGGCCCGCGCGGAGGCCGAGCAGGAGCGGCAGCAGGCACACCAGACCGCCGAGCAGGCGTTGCGGGTCGCGCGCGAGACGGCCCAGCGGGAGCTCCAGCAGGCGCGGCAGACCGCGCGGCAGGAGCTCGACAAGGCGCGTCAGGAGGCGCAGCGGGAGCTGGAGCGGGCGCGTGCGGACGCCGAACGGATCCGCCACCATGCGCAGCACCAGGTCGAGGGCGCTAGCGAGGAGGCCCAGCAGCTGGTCGCCGACGCCGGTGAGCAGGCAGCCCTGGTGGTGCAGGCGGCGGGGCGTACGTCGGCGCAGCTGACCGCGCAGGCCGAGGAGGACGCCGGCAGGATCCGCGCCGCGGCCGAGGCGGAGGCGCAGACGATCCGGGACAACGCCGCCCGCGAGGTGGCCGGACTGCGGGCCGAGGCCGAGCGGGGGCACGCCGAGGGCCGGATGGAGCTGGAGCGCCGTACCGCCGAGCTGGCCGAGACGGAGCGGTCCCGGCTGGCCGCGATCCAGGTCGAGGTGGAGCAGCTGCGGGCCAAGGCCGTCGAGGAGCTGAACCGGCGCCGGATCTCCGTCGAGCACGACGCGCAGCAGTTGCTCGCGCAGGCGCAGGAGCAGGCCCGCAAGATGGTCGAGGCCGCCGAGGCGGAGCGTCGTACCGCCACGGCCGACGGCGAGAAGATGCGGATCGAGGCGCGGCAGGCCGCCAAGGCGGAGCTGGCCGCCGCGGCCGAGCAGACCGCCTGGACGCGCAAGACCGTCGACAAGGTGATCGAGACCGCGGAGGCCGAGGCACAGGCGACCCGCGAGGCGGCCGAGGCCGAGGCGGCTGAGCTGGTGCGCGCCAAGCGCGCCGAGGTGCAGCGGTTGGTCGGCCAGGCGACCGCCAAGGTGAAGGACTCGCAGGACGCGGCCAGGAAAGCGGCCGAGGACCTGCGAACGGAGGGCGATGAGCTGCTCCGGGCGGCACGTGAGGAGGCTGCCGGCGAGCGGTCGAAGGCCGAGGCCGACGCGACCCGGATCCGCGCCGAGGCCCAGGCGGAGGCGAAGGACATCCTGTCCCGCGCCGAACGCCGGGAGACCGAGGCCGAGTCGAGTGTCAAGGTCCTCCGCGAACGGGCTGCCGAGGATCTCGCGCACGCCCAGCGAGACGCGCACGAGCTGCTGCGTCAGTCCCGTGCCGAGGCGATGGAGATCGAGGCCCAGGCGCGGGCGCATGCCGACGAGCTGCGCACCCAGGCACGCAAGCTGGTGGCGGATGCAGAGGCCCGGGTCGCGGCCCTCACCCAGCGGCGTGATGAGATCACCCGGGAGCTGAGCCAGCTTTCGGGCGTGATCGACGCACTCGCTGTCCCAGCAACCCTTCCAACGGGCAGTATGTCCAGCAGCGAAGAATCCACGGGGACCAGCCAGTGATTTCCAGTCCGACAACTACACACACCCACACCACCCGAAGTGAGCCCCGAAGATGAGCAGTGAAGCCTCCTCCCTTCCGTTCCGCACTGTCCTGCGCGGGTACGAGCCCGCTCAGGTCGACCAGCACGTTCGTGAGCTGACCACGTCCCTCACCGCACTTCAGGAGCAGTCCGAGCAGCTGCAGCGGCACACGCAGGAGCTGCAGAAGCGTCTCGACGCCGCCGAGGCCGCGGTGGTAGCCGCGCAGGACGTCGAGCCGAAGCAGCCGACCTTCACCGACTTCGGGGAGCGAGTGGCGAAGATCCTGTCGCTGGCCGACGAGGAGGCGCGCGACCTGGTGCTGCGGGCGCAGACCGAGGCGCAGGCGCACCTGTCCGACGCCGAGCAGCACGCGAAGAAGGTGCGTGAGGAAGCCGAGCAGTACTCGGTCGACTGGAAGAGCGAGGTCGACGCCGAGGCGGCCCGGATCCTCGAGGAAGCCCGTACCCAGGCCGACGACACGCGCGACGAGGCCGAGCGGGACGCGAACGCCCGTCGCAGTGAGGCGCAGGCACTGTACGAGAAGGAGCGCGCCAAGGCGGCCCAGGCCGCGGCCGCGTTCGAGACCACGCTGGCCGAGCGCCGCGGCAAGGTCGAGCAGGAGTTCGCCGCGCGGACGGCGCTCGCCGAGCAGCAGCTGGCCGCCGTCACCGATCGGGCCGCGCAGGTGCAGCGGGAGGCGGACCGGTCCCGCGCCGAGGCGGAGCGGCTCGCGCAGCAGCAGATGGCCGACGCCAACCGGCAGGCGCAGGAGATCATCGCGGCCGCCAAGGACAAGGCCGAGCGGATCCGGTCCGAGTCCGAGCGCGAGCTGGCCGCCGCGACGCAGCGCCGCGACAGCATCAACGCGCAGCTGACCAACGTCCGGCAGATGCTGGCCACGTTGTCCGGCGGCTCGCCGAACATGTCCCTCGACATCCTGGGCGAGGAAGCCGACGGCAACGCGAACGCCAAGAAGAAGTAGGTTCCAC
>DASXRB010000100.1:0-2488 GCA_036506875.1 Kribbellaceae bacterium
GTCGCCTCGAACTCCCCGGCGCCGACCTCGACGGGGTGCTGTACCTGCGCCGGGTCGAGGACTCCGAAAGACTGCGGGATGCGCTCCGCGGCGGCGGCCGGATCGTCGTCATCGGTGCTGGGTGGATCGGCCTGGAGACCGCCGCCGTCGCGCGCGAGTACGGCTGTGAGGTGACCGTGATCGAGCCACAGCCCGTGCCATTGCACGCCGCCCTGGACGGCCGGTGACCGGGTCGTCGCGGGTATGCACGTCAATCTGTGGGACGACGGCATTGCGCCCATCGAGACACTGATCCGCGGCCGCCGCCAGATCGATCGCCAGCGGCTCGCTGACCCCTCAGCCCCGCTGGCCGACTTGATAGGAAACTGACCGCCGGAAGCTGCACGATCGCGGGTACCGGACCGCGCTCGTCGTACGGGGCCTCACACCCGCAGGTCCGCGACCACGGGACGGTGGTCGCTGCCGGTGCGGGGCAGCACCCAGGCCTTGGCCGGCTCGACGCCGCGGACCAGCACGTGGTCGATCCGCGCCATCGGGAACGCCGCCGGCCAGGTGAACCCGAAACCGTTGCCCGCGGCACCTTGCGCCGACCGCAGCCCCGCGGTGACCGGGGCGAGACTGCGGTCGTTCGCGGTGCCGTTCAGGTCGCCGATCAGCACCACCCGGTCGAGCTTCTCCTCGGCGATCCGGCGGCCGAGCAGCTCGATGGTCTGGTTGCGCTGGTTCGACGTGAAGCCGCTCGACCCGACCCGCACCGACGCCAGGTGCGCGACGTAGAACGCGACGTCGCCGTCCGGGGTGGACACCTTCGCGCGCAGCGCCCGGGTCCAGCTCAGGCCGATGTCCACCGACCCGGACGCCGCGATCGGGTAGCGCGACCACAGCCCGACCGTGCTGCGCTTGACGTGGTACGGGTACCGCCCGGCGAACGCCTTCTCGTAGGACTTCAGCGCCGTGGACGTCATCTCCTCCAGCGCCACCACGTCCGCGCCGGCGGCGAGCACCTCGCGCGCCGTCCCGGCGTAGTCGGTGTTGGCCGCGTCCACGTTGTGCGTCAGCACCCGCAGGTTGTGCGTGCCGCCGCCCTTGCCGGGCAGCACCAGTTCACCGAACAGCGCGGCCCACACGATCGCCGGCGCCAGCAGCGCGACCGCCGCGGTGGCCGACCGCCGGACCACGGCCCCCACCGCGAGCAGCGGTACGACGACCCCCACCCACGGCAGGAAGGTCTCCAGCAGGCTGCCCAGGTTGCCAGGTGTGTTCGGGACCCGGCTGTGGAAGTACATCAGCAGCGCCGCCAGCACCGCGGCCGCGGCGAGCAGCCGCCCGCGCGCCCACGGCCCCTTGCGCCGGCGCGTCCCGGCTCCGGGCGCGCCCGGCGGCGCGGGTGGTGGCGGGACGGGCTGCTCCACGCCGTCCTCCGCTCGCGACTGGGTGCTGCTGAGCATGTCCCCCAGTCTCCACGATCCCCGGCGCACACCCCGGGTGGCGCCGGGGATCGGAGTGTCAGGCGGCGCCGATGTCGAAGACGCTGCCCGCCGGGTCGCGCAGCGTGGTCCAGCGGTGGCCGTACTCGTCGTAGTCGGCGACGTGCTCGGCTCCGAGGCCGATCACGCGCTTCACCTCGGTCTCGTGGTCCGGACCCGCCAGGTCGACGTGCAGCCGGTTCTTGCCCGCCCGCTCCTCCGGTAGACGCTGAAAACAAGCTGGCGCGGGTGCGATAGCCGACGGCGAGGCTGTCGCGCGGCTCGTAGAGCGTGCCCTGATCGGCGGTCTCGATCTCGTCGAGCTGCGTGGAGAAATCATGCGGGTAGTGCAGACCCATCGCGAGTGTGTCGTCGAGATCGCCAGAGCTGACGCACGGGTATCCGAGCTGCGTGCATAGCGGCTCGAAGCGACCTCCCGCTGTCTCGCCGAGATAGCCGGCGGCGGCCAGTGAGGCAGGGCCCCGGCAAAGTCGTCAGCAGGTGTTGAGGGTCTGGAGCGGTAGGTGGGGTCTTCGGGCGTAGTGTCGTAGCGCGGCGGCGAGGTTGGTGGCTCCGGACAGGCGGAGGATGCCGATGGCGAGGTTGCGGACGGTGGCCATGACGCGGGGTCCATTGCCGGTGCGGATCTGGGAGGGGTCTTCTGCGAAGGTGACGTCGCGGATCCAGTGCAGGCGGTCTTCGATGGTCCAGTTGCCGCGGATCACTTCGGCCATGTATGCCGGGTCGGGCTGAGCGAGGTGATGGCGTACACGGTGTCGGTGGACCACTTCTCCTTGCCGTTGAGCGGTCTGCGGCGGCGGACGATCGCCACGGCCGACAGGACAGACAGAACCGTGGCACGGTCCGAACCCACGAACTGAACGGCAGCGAGCGGGTGGCCGATCGCGGGATCGATCGGAGATGATGGTGCGGCGGGCATGGTCCCTCGAGGCGATCCGGCTGTGTGAGAACCGCCAGGATCAACACCGGGGCCATGCCCGCACCGCTACCCGCTCACACCG
>DASXRB010000101.1:0-3400 GCA_036506875.1 Kribbellaceae bacterium
GGGCCGCTGGAAGGCACCGGAGATCACCCTGACTCGCGGCATCTCGACCGACTCCAGCTTCGACAAGTGGATCAAGGACTCGCAGTTCGGGAAGATGAACGACGTCCGCAAGGGCGGCGCGATCATCGTGTACGACTACGAGGGCACGCCGATCAAGCGGTACAAGCTCACCAACGCCTGGCCGAAGAGCCTCGAGATCGGCGCGTTGAAGGCCGGTGACACCTCGGTGCTGACCGAGAAGCTGGTCGTCACCTGCGAGCGCCTCGAGGTGGAGTGATGCGCCGCGGAGCGGCCGCGGCGGTGCTGCCCCGCCCCGAGGTTGCCCCGAACATTGCCGAGAGCAACCAACCGGACGGCGGTACGACGGAGACCCTGCGTACCGAGTTCCCGTTCGTGCTGCCGCGCGGGTACGTCGACGCGGCCGGCACCGTGCACCGCGAGGGCGTCATGCGGCTCGCGACCGCCCGCGACGAGCTGGTGCCGTTGCGGGACGACCGGGTGCGCGAGAACCCCGCGTACCTGACCGTCGTCCTGCTGGGCCGGGTGGTCACCCGGCTCGGCACCGTCACCGACATCCACGCGGGCATCATCGAGGACCTGTTCGCCGCCGACCTGGCCTTCCTGCAGGACCTGTACCGCCGCGTCAACCAGGAGGGGCACACCCGGGCCGGGGTGAGCTGCCCGGAGTGCGGGCACTCCTTCGCGGTCGACCTGGCAGGTGGGCGCCTGGGGGAATCGTGACGTACGCGCCCGAGCGGATCTACGAGGAGGTCGCGTACGTCGCCTACCACTTCCACTGGTCGCAGTCGGAGATCCTCGACCTGGAGCACCCCGAGCGCCGGCGCTACGTGGAGCAGATCGGGCAGCTGAACGCCCGGGCCCTGCGCGGCGGGTGATCGCCGATGCGATGGCCGTTCCGCCGCGGCGCCGCTGAGGCGCCGTCAGGTACGACGGACAGCAGCGCCCCGGCACCGCCTGCGCCTGCTGCGCCCGTCGACGCGTGGCGGCAGCTCCCGGCACTGCAGCGGGTCAGCACCGATCTCGCGCCGGTAGCTCCGCTCGACCGGTTCGCCGGCAGCCTGTCGACCCACCAGGACCCGCGCTTCCTCGCACCGCTCGCGCACGCCCTGACACCGGACGCCCCGTCCGGCGAGGTGACCGGCCTCGCCGAACCCGTCCCGGAGCCGGCGCCGTCACACCAGGAGTTCGCCACCCCGCCGGTCGCCGCCGCGCCCGCGCACCTCGACGTCCCCGTCCAGCGACACCCGGCCGGGCCCGCCGCGCCACCACCACGATCCGGTACGACGGACGCCACGCCGCCCGTGCCCGTCGTCCCCATCCAGCGCGTGACCGGTGAACCGACCTCGCACACCGCCCTTCCCGCCGTCGAACCGCGTCCGGTTCCGGCGTTGCCCGGCATCGTCGTCTCCCGCACCGTCGCCACCGAACCGGCCGGCACCGAACCGGCCGGCACCGAACCCGCCGGCACCGAACCCGCCGGCACCGAACCGGACGCCGTCGGCCCGGCGCCGCATCCGCCGGCCGTCGAGTCAGTGCCGCTGGTCACGGGCGACGGCACGCCGACCAGCACCGGCTCGGCCGCCGAGGGCGGTTCCGCGTCTCCGTCCGCAGCCGGGTCTGGTCCGCTGCCGGTCTCGAGGTCCGCCGTCGGCTCGGAACCCGTGTCTCCGTCGCTGCCCGGGCCCGCGTCCGTATCCGGACCCGCGTCCGGCTCGGGCTCGACGTCCGGCTTGGGCTCGACGTCCGGCTCCGGGGCCGCGTCCGTGTCGGGCTCCGAATCCAGGTCGGGCTCGGCGTCCGTCCCGGGCCCCGCGTTCGATCCGGGGCCTGTATCCGCGCCGGCATCCGCGTCTGGGTTCGGGACACGGTCCGAGACCGTGGCGGGTGCGATATCCGACGCCGTCACCGTGACGAGTAGCTCCGATGGTGCCTCGGGCCCGGCTGACGCGCCGCTGGTCGGCTCGGGCGGGTTGCCGCTGCCGCCGGTCGTGTCGCGGATGGCGCAGACCGACGCCGGGTCGCCGGCGACCGAGCCTGGCGATGTCGTACCGCAGGACTTGCCGGTCCGCGCCACCCCGTCCAGTGCGCCCAGCGGCAGCGAGACGACGCCGGGCAGTGCGACAGACGCGAGCACGCCGCTCGTCGGGTCCGGCGAGATGCCACCGGTCGTGTCGCGGATGGCGCGGACCGATACGGGATCGTCGCCGGCCGGCTCCCGCGATGCCGGCTCCAGCGCATCGGCCTCCCGCGACAGCGGCTCTTACGACAGTGGCGGACCCGACGAGCACACAGCCGCGGACCTGCCGGTGCGTCCCGCTGAGCGATCCGGCACGCCGGGGAATGACGGCGTGGTGCCCGAGGCTGTCGTTCCAACGACCCCTGTCGAGTTCGCCGCCCCGGCGATGATCACCGATGTCCCTGTTCCGGCGACGCCGGCCGAGGTCGTCCAGCGGACGAGCGCGACGCCGTCGCCGACACCCTCCGGCGCCGATGCGGCGGTCCGCCCCGAGCCGCCGGCCGGTCCGGTGTCGATGCCGCCGCTGCCGGTCGTGTCCCGCTCCGTCGCGAACCCTGCCGAGCGATCGCCGGGACCGGCGGGACCAGGCTCGCCGCCCGCCGCGCCGCAGACCGGTATGCCCACCGAGGTACCGCTGATCGGATCCACCGGCTTCTCACCGTTCGTCGCGGCACTCGGCCGGCCGGACGAGCCGGCACCGGACGCCCAGGACCTTGCGGTCGTCGCGCGCACAACCGGCGTAGCCGAGAGCCTCCCGGCCTCCGGCCCGGCAGCGATCGTTGCGTCAGGCAACGACGACGGCGCCGAGGCCGTCGTACAGCGAACCTCTGTGAGCGCGCCGCTTCCGGTCGCGCCGCCGGCGCTGCTGTGGCCGCCGCCGGTACCGCGGACGGCTCGGTCGGAGCCGGCCGCGGACCTGCCGCTCACCTCCGAACAGCCGCTCACGCTCCAGCACGACCCGGGCGAACACGTCGCGACGCCACCACCCGTGCAGCGGGTGTCGTACGACGTACCGGCCCAGCGGTCCGCCGGGACCGGCCGCACCGCGCCGCCGGCCCCGCTGCGCACGCCGCCCCAGGAAGCTCGGCCGGCGCCGGAGGCTGTTGCCCCGGAGCAACCACCACTTCCTGTGATGCGGACCGCGGAGACAGAAGCGCAGACCGTCCACGCGGTGCCGCTGCAGCGCATGTTCGGCGACCTGGCTACTCAGCCCGCCGAGCCCGCACAGGTGGCGCAGTGGCAGGCCCCGGTGCAGCGCGACCAGATCCCCACGAGCCCGGTCCTCGTCCAGACCGCCACCGAGCCCGGACCCGCTCCGGACAGCGGTACGCCGGCGGCCTCCGTCGTACCGGCGGCGACACC
>DASXRB010000102.1:0-18459 GCA_036506875.1 Kribbellaceae bacterium
CCCGGCCGCCGGCATCGACGGCGAGGATCTCCCCCGTGCCCCAGTTCGACAGCCACAGCCGGCCGTCGTGCCAGCGTGCGGACTCACCGATCACCAGCCCGGTCAGCAGAACCTCGGGTTCGGACATGTCGTGCCTCCTTCTGTGCGGTCTCGTACCCCCTACACGAACGGCGACCGGCCCGATCGACACCCGCGCGGCGACACTTCCGGCGCGAGCGGGTGCGGCGTACGTTGCGAGCATGACCGCGACCAAGATCCTGCTGACCGAGGACGAGCTGCCGACCCGGTGGTACAACCTGCTGCACGATCTGCCGACACCGCCGCCACCGGTGCTGCATCCCGGCACCGGGCAGCCGGTCGGGCCGGACGACCTGTCGCCGCTGTTCCCGATGGACCTGATCGGGCAGGAGGTCTCCACCGAGCAGTACGTCGACATCCCGGGCGAGGTGCTCGACGTGTACCGGCTGTGGCGGCCGTCCCCGCTGTACCGGGCGCACCGGCTGGAGAAGGCGCTCGACACCCCCGCGCGCATCTACTACAAGTACGAGGGCGTGTCGCCGGCCGGCTCGCACAAGCCGAACACCGCGGTGCCACAGGCGTACTACAACGCCAAGGCCGGGATCCGGAAGCTGACCACGGAGACGGGCGCCGGCCAGTGGGGTACGGCGCTGGCGTTCGCCTGCGCGCAGTTCGGGCTGGAGTGCGAGGCCTGGCAGGTGCGGGCGTCGTACGACCAGAAGCCGTACCGCAAGGTGATGATGGAGGTCTTCGGCGCTACCGTGCATCCGAGCCCGTCGGACCTCACCGAGGCCGGGCGGAAGATCCTCGCCCAGGACCCCGACTCGACCGGATCGCTGGGGATCGCGATCAGCGAGGCCGTCGAGGTCGCCGCGCAGAACGCGGACACCAACTACGCGCTCGGCAGCGTGCTGAACCACGTGCTCATGCACCAGACGATCATCGGCGAGGAGGCGCTGCTGCAGCTCGCTCGCGCGGGTGAGACCCCCGACCTGCTGGTCGGCTGCACCGGTGGCGGCTCGAACTTCGGCGGGCTGGCGTTCCCCTTCCTGCGAGAGAAATGGGCCGGCCGGATGAACCCGGTGGTCCGGTGCGTCGAGCCGGCGGCGTGCCCGTCGCTGACGCAGGGGACGTACGCGTACGACTTCGGCGACACCATCGGGATGACGCCGCTGATGAAGATGCACACGCTCGGGCATGACTTCGTACCGGACCCGATCCACGCCGGCGGGCTGCGGTATCACGGGATGAGCCCGCTGATCAGCCACCTCTACGCGACCGGCGAGCTGGAGGCGGTGGCCAAGCCGCAGTCGGAGTGCTTCGCGGCCGGTGTGCTGTTCGCCCGCACCGAGGGCATCGTGCCGGCACCGGAGCCGACGCACGCGCTGGCGGCCGCGGTCGAGGAGGCGCAGCGCTGCAAGGAGTCCGGCGAACCGAAGGTGATCCTCATCGCGCTGTGCGGGCACGGCCACCTCGACCTCGCCGCGTACGACGCGTACCTGTCCGGCACCATGACCGACCGTGCCTGGGACGACACCGAGATCCAGGCCGCCGTCGCCAGGGCTTTGGAGCGCCTCCCGGCGATCGGCTGACGTCGTACCGCTAACCTTCCGGAATGAGCGAGCGGGACGTTCGGCTGCTGCCGAAGGCTCATCTTCACCTGCACTTCACCGGCGCGATGCGGCACACCACGCTCGTCGAGCTCGCCGAGAAGCACGGCGTGCGGCTGCCGGACGCGCTGCGGCACGAGTGGCCGCCGCGGCTGTCCGCGGCCGACGAGCGCGGCTGGTTCCGGTTCCAGCGGCTGTACGACATCGCCCGGTCGGTGCTGCGCACCGAGGACGACGTCCGGCGCCTGCTCCGGGAGGCGGCCGAGGACGACGCCGCGGACGGGTCGCGCTGGCTGGAGATCCAGGTCGACCCGTCCGGCTACGGCGGGCTGTTCGGCGGCATCACCGCGTTCACCGACCTGGTGCTGGACGCGGCCCGCAACGCGTCGCTGTCCAGCGGGGTGCACGTGCGGGTCGTGATCGCCGCGAACCGGACCCGGCATCCGCTCGACGCCCGCACCCTGGCCCGGCTGGCGGCGCAATACGCCGGCCGGGGCGTGGTCGGGTTCGGGCTGTCGAACGACGAGCGGCGCGGGACCACGGCGGAGTTCGCGCACGCGTTCCGGATCGCGCGGAACGCCGGGCTGCTGGCGGTGCCCCACGGCGGGGAGCTGTGCGGGCCGGCGACGGTGCGGACCTGCCTGGACGAGCTCGGCGCCGGCCGCGTCGGGCACGGTGTCCGGTCCGTCGAGGACCCGGCGATCCTGGCGCGGATCGTGGAGGCGCAGATCGGGCTCGAGGTCTGCCCGGCGTCGAACGTCTCGCTCGGCGTCTACCGCCGCGCCGAGGACGTGCCGCTGCGTCAGCTGTACGACGCGGGGGCGAGGATCGCGCTGGGCGCGGACGACCCGCTGCTGTTCGGGGCCCGGCTGGCCGAGCAGTACCAGACCGCCCGCGACGTGCACGGCTTCACCGACACCGAGCTGGCGAACCTGGCTCGCTCGTCGGTACTGGCGTCGACCGCCCCGGACGACGTCCGCGCCGGCATCCTCGCCGAGATCGAGGGCTGGCTCGGCCACCCCGGCGACGTCGCACACCAGGCGGCGGCATCCGACCGAACCGCGGGCTAGTGTCCTGAGTCAGAAGCGGCGCCGCGCTCACAGCGCGCAGTTGACCAGGACGGGCTCGTTGACCAGCGTGATGCCGAAGGTGTCGCGGACCTGGTCGCGGATGTACGACGCGAGCGCGAGCAGGTCCTTCGCGGTCGCGCCGCCGCGGTTCGTCAGGGCCAGTGTGTGCTTGGTCGACACCGCGGCGTCACCGATCGCGTAGCCCTTGCGGACGCCGGCCTGCTCGATCAGCCAGGCGGCGCTCGTCTTGACCTTGCCGTCGCGCTCCGGCCACCGCGGCGCGCCCTCAGGTACCACCGACGGGTCGACGATCGGGTTGGTGAAGAACGACCCGGCGCTCCAGGTGTCGTGGTCGTCCGGGTCCAGCACCATGCCCTTGCCGCGCCGCAGCCCGAGCACCGCCTCGCGGACCTCGGCCATCGGCGCGCGGGCGCCGCTCTCGACCCCGAGGGTGCGGGCCAGCTCGCCGTACCCGACCGGCGCCGACAGCGAGCCCAGCGGCAGCTGGAAGGCGACCTCCAGGACGACGCAGCGTGCCGGGTCGGCCTTGAACCGCGAGTGGCGGTACGAGAACCCGCAGTCGGCCGCGGCGATCGTCCGGACCGCGCCGTCGACGCGGTCCCAGACCCGCACCGACGCGATCGTCTCCGACACGTCGTGGCCGTAGGCGCCGACGTTCTGGATCGGCGTCGACCCGACCAGGCCGGGGACCCCGGACATCGACTCGATCCCGGACCAGCCCTCGTCGATCGCGCGGACGACCAGCTCGTCCCAGTCCTCGCCGGCCGCGACCCGCACCATCGCACCCGAGCAGGCGTCGGACTCGACCCGGACGCCCGTGGTGGCGACCTGGATCACGGTGCCGTCGAAGCCGTCGTCGGCGATCACGACGTTGCTGCCACCGGACAGCAGCAGCACCGGCTCACCCGCCGCGTCGGCGGTGCGCACCGCCTCGATCAGCTCCGCCTCGGTCTCCACCGTGACCAGCGTCCGCGCCGGGCCGCCGATCCGCAGCGTCGTACGGTCGGCGAGCGGAACGTCGTACGACGTCTTGGCGGCGAGCGCGGGGCTGACACCGTCCGGGGCCACTGAGGAGTTCACAGCCGTACGACGGCCCGGGCCCGGCCGAGCACCTTCTGGCCGCCGGACTCGGCGGTGATGTCGACCTCCGCCGTACCAGCCTCGTTGTCGACGGCAATGACCTTGGCGGCGAGCCGGAGCTCGGCGCCTGCGTCGTCGTCCGGCACGACGACCGGCTTGGTGAAGCGGACGCCGTACTCGACCAGCCGGGACGGGTCGCCGAGCCAGTCGGTCACCACCCGGGCGGCCTGCGCCATCGTCAGCATGCCGTGCGCGATCACGCCGGGCAGGCCGAGCGCGGCCGCCATCCGGTCGCTGTAGTGGATCGGGTTGAAGTCGCCGGACGCCCCGGCGTACCGGACCAGGTCCTCGCGGCGCAGGGTGACGGTCAGCGGCGGCAGCTCGGTACCCACCTGGACATCGCTCACGATGCCTCCCCGGCGTGCGAGATCGTCGACGTGCAGACCGCGACGTCCTCGCCGCGGGAGGTCAGCACGGTGTCGTACATGATCACGTCGACGCCGGCCGCCTTGCGGACCGTCGTGATCGTCGACACCGCGTCGATCTCGTCGCCGGCCTTGATCGGGCGGGTGTAGCTGAACTTCTGCGCACCGTGCACGATTCGGTCCAGCCGCAGGCCCAGCTCGGGGTCGCCGAGCAGGCTCTCCAGCGCGCGGCTGCCGAGCACGAACGCGAACGTCGGCGGCGCGACCGCGTCGTCACCGCGGTACGCCGGGTTCGGGTCGCCGATCGCCTCGGCGAACTCGCGCAGCTTCTCCCGGCCGACCAGGTACGGCTCGGGGGCCGGGTAGCTGCGCCCGACCATGGACTCGTCGATGGGCATGCCGGGAACTCTAGTCGGAGCGGCGGCAGGACCTGACTGCCGTGTCAGCTCTTGGCGGCCGTGAGGATGGTCACCAGGGTGTCACCGGGGCACTGCGTGCCGACCTCGCGGATCGCCCAGCGGCCGCGGTACGACGCCGACTCCCAGTCCGCCTCGGCGTCGTGCTCCTCGGTCTCGCCCTTGGTGATCGTGAACCCGGCGCCCACCAGGTCGGTGTTCATGAAATGCAGCACGTCCCGGAACGGCGTCGACGTGACCGCCGAGATCACCACCCCACCGGTACCCCGGTCGTCGACCTGGTAGACCGTCGTACCGGCCGGCAGCGGCACCGCGGCGGGCACCGACGGCGGCGACGGCAGCGACACCGGCTTGGCGTCCTTGGAGCACTGCAGCTGCTTCTGCGCGGTCTCGAGCTGCTGCTCGGCGGCCCGCTCGGACTCCGGCTCGCAGCCCGCCACGGCCGCGGCGACCAGCATCGCCGCGGCCGCGAGGGCGGTCCTGTTCACTTGCGCTTCTTCCGCTTGAGCGGCGTGTCGTACAGCGCCAGCAGGGTCTTGCCGCCGGACTGCCGCGCGATCGTCGCATACGCGTCGCGGTTGTTCGGCCCGCCGGTGACGCAGGACCCGGTGCAGCCGTCCGCGATCGGGACCAGCACCCGGCCGTGGCTGTCGATCGTGGCGTCGATGAAGTCCAGCAGGTTGCGGTCGTCGCCGCACGTCGTACCGCTGGTGCAGATCGAGCCGATCTGGACCGGGTCGTTCGGCGTCGCGTCGGTGGTCACCCAGGACTTGCCGCCGTCGTACGTGAAGGCGATGTAGAGGTGCCAGACACCGTGGAAGTTGTCGATGTCCTGGTAGTTGCCGCCCGTGGGGGTCCCGATGAAGGCGAACGCCGCCCGGTCGTCGTCACCGGCCACGACCGCGGGGAACACCGCGTTCTGGATCCCGAACCCGGTGCCGACCGCCTGGTCGTCGGTCCAGGTCCTGCCCTTGTCCCGGCTGACCGCGACCCGCGGCACGTTGTCCGCGCCGGTGTAGCCGAAGTACACGGTGCCGTTGGAGCCGATGCCGACCGACGGGTCGGAGTCGCCCGGCGTGCTCTTCGGCAGCGGCCGGACCGCCCACGTCGTGCCGTTGTCCTCCGACACGACCGCCGCCTGGCCGCCGCCGCAGCCCTTGTTCGGCAGGTACGCCGTGCCGTCCGGCGCGACCTTGACGTGCCCGTGGAGGCCGCCGCAGTCGAGCAGGCTGTACGTCGGGACGCCGGCTCCGAAGGTGGTGCCGCCGTCCCGGCTGATGGCGCAGAAGGCCGTCGCGATGTCCTGGCTGCAGTAGTACACCGCGTTGGGGTAGCCGGGCAGGCCCGGCAGGCCGTTCGCCGAGTACGGACCGCCACCGAGGGTCTGGTGGTCGACCCCCGACGGGATGCCGCCCCCCGTGCTCGGCATCCACGTCGACCCCTCGTCGTCGGTGTAACAGGTCAACGAGTTGACCCCGGACAGCTGCGACTCGAACGTCCGCCCGGTCTGGTGGTCGGTGAACAGGATCGGGTCGAGGCTGGTGGTACTCCCCACCACGCACCCGTTCGCCGCGTTCGCCGACACGTCCTTCCAGGTCGCCTTCGCGGGGCTCACGCTGTCGTCGAAGGTGACCTTGTACGTCGACAGGTACGACTGGAAGAACGTCGAACCGGTCTTGAAGCTGTTGCCGATCGAGGGCTCGCCGGCGTTGTGCGCGTCGGCCAGCGTCTCCGGGGCGCCGTACGTCGTGAACGGCGGCGCCGGCTCGGTGCTCGGCGCCGGGTTGGCCGGCTTGGCGACCAGGGACGCGGTCGCGGTGTAGCTCTGGCCGAGCGGCGCGAACGGCACGACCCGGACGGTGTACGTCCCGGTGTCGGGTGCGGTGAGGATGACCTCGGGGTCCGCGGAGCTCGCGGCGGTGGCGATCGTCGTACCGCTGGAGTTCTTGAGGTAGACGTCGAAGTCCGCCGCGGCCAGGTCCCAGGAGACGCTGATCCTGAGCGCGTGGTCGGTGCCGTAGCCGGCCGGCGTGGAGACCTTCAGGGCGAAGTCGTCGCACGACTGCGGCACGTCGCAGGTCGGCTCGTCCAGGACCGCGCCGGTGGTGTTGGCGACCGCGAACGGACCACCGGTCCAGCTGGTGGTGGTGGCGGTGTCGCTGATCGAGCCAGTGGCCGGTGAGGCGGCGTCGGCGACCAGCTCGGAGCCGGTCAGGCCGGCGCAGACGGCGACGACGAGCGGGATCAGCAGGCGGGCTGTGCGCCGATTCCTGGATGCACGCATGGGCGGTCCTTTCACGCTGCCGCCGCTCGGGGGTGAAGCGACGGTCTGGATGCACAACGAGCAAAGTGACTGCGCGGTTACTGGCTCGTCAACGAGCGGCTGCACGGGCACCACATCGACGTCGACGCGCCGGTCGCCCAGGCCGCCTGAGTCCGGGTACGACGAAAAGGGCCGTCCCGGTCGGGACGGCCCTTCGCGCGAACGCTGCTCAGGTCAGCGGGTCTCGCGGTGCTCGGTGTGGTCGTTGCAGCGCGGGCAGTACTTCTTCAGCTCAAGACGGTCCGGGTCGTTACGCCGGTTCTTCTTGGTGATGTAGTTCCGCTCCTTGCAGACGGTGCACGCCAGCGTGATCTTCGGGCGGACGTCGGTTGCCTTGGCCACGGATGCCTCTTCATGTCACGAGCGCTGGTCAGGCACTCTGGTCGTTGCATGGTTCGGTGGGTAGCGGGGGCGGGAGTCGAACCCGCGACACCACGATTATGAGCCGTGTGCTCTAACCACCTGAGCTACCCCGCCAGGAGTCCGGCGGCCTCACCCCGGACCGCGGGTGAGGGCCTCCGTCCCAGAGCCCCTTTACGGAATCGAACCGTAGACCTTCTCCTTACCATGGAGACGCTCTGCCGACTGAGCTAAAGGGGCGAACCGAGGGACGAGAATACACGTCCCGGGGCCGGGAACGAAATCGGCGCCCGGCCGGTGCCCGGCGGGCGCCGATCGACGCCCGCCGAGCCCTCACCGGAGGCCTACTGGGCGCTCAGCACGCCGGCTCCGAAGGCCGATCCATCACGCGGCACGGCCCGCGCGGCGAGGATGAAGTTGAGCTCGTCCGGACTGATCTTGCCGCCGAACTCCTCCCGGGTCAGGGCCGCCACGCCGGCCGCGCTCGGCGCCGCCGCCGAGGTCCCGAAGAACCGGCACTGGCCGGTGACCGTGGTCGGGCAGGTGCCCGACCCGAACGGGCCCACACCGCTCACCGAGACACCGTCGGAGGCCGCCCAGGACGGCGCCGGGAAGCTCCGGCCGCCGCCCGGGATGCCGCGGCACGGTCCCGCCGAGCCGCCCGGGCACCGGGTCGTGGTGAGGATCTGCACCGGGCCGGCAGCGCTGAACGACTCGATCGGGATCGTCTCCGGGTCGACCGACACGCTGGCGTTGACCGCGCCGGCGCTCGTGGCGAAGCCGACGTAGTTCGAGTCCGGGTTCAGCGACCCGGCCCGGTTGCCCGCGTCGAGGGTCTGCACCCCGGCCGACAGCGCCCGCCAGCGCAGGTCGAGCAGCGGCGTCTTCGCGGCCGAGGACGTGCCGCGGACGTCGACCACCAGCTTCGCGCGCTGCGGGGCCCCGGTGGTGTTCTGGTAGATGAACTGCTCGATGGTGTCGCCGACGCCGTTGCCCTGCACCGCGGTGCTGGAGGCCAGGCAATGCGTGGTGCCGGTGGCGGCGTCCACCTCCACCAGGTACAGGTTGAGGTCGGTGAAACCGCCCTGGCCCTCGGTCGGGAAGATCGCCCGCGGCTCGCTCCACTGCAGCGTCGGCATGACCGTTGCCCCAGGCAACAGGTTGAAGTCGTACGTGGTGTCGGTGTCGCGCAGCCGCACGACGTTGTCCGGGGCGTCCGGGCAGCCGGTGAACGGGCCGGTGGCGCCGTCCGGACCGGCGCCGGTGCCCTTCGCGGGCACCCGCTGGGCGTGCCGTGCGCCGAGGTTGCCGGCCGAGGAGCTGACCCAGATGCCGTGCTGGGCCAGCGACTCCGCGGTCGCCGCGCCGATGCCCTGCTGGAAGGCCGGCTCGTCGTCGAAGGCGATGTCCTCGGTGATCAGCGTGGCGCCGGCGGCGGCGAGGACGTGGAACGCCTCGACGTACTCCTGGAGCGTGTCGCGGGTGGACGCGTACATCAGCTTCGCGCCCGGTGCCAGGTCGTGGACGATCTCGAGCATCGCGGTGCCCTCGTCGTCGTCGTAGTCGGCCTGCCGCAGCACCTGCACGTCGGCGGGCAGCTCGCCCTGGGCGATGGAGTCGGCGATGTGGTCGACGTCGCCGGAGATCGCGCCGACCTTCTGGCCGCGGCCCGACAGGCCGGACGCCTGCGCCAGGTCGGCCGCGTGCAGCCGCACGCCCTCGGACTCCACCGGGCCGGTGTCGACCGCGGGCCGCAGCGATGGCCGCAGTGTGCTCACCCAGCCGAGCGCGGCGACCGCGTCGAGCTTGTCGTACGGCACCAGCGCGCTGACCAGGCCGGTCTGCGGCAGGTCGACGCCCGGCACCTCGGTGAACGACGCCGAGCTGCCGGCGACCTTCGCGCCGAGCGCGGTCAGCTGGGCGATTTGCGCGGCACCGGCCGGTGCCGCCGAGTGGATCTGGACCCCGATGCGGCCGCCGGCGTCGAGGGCGAGCACGCCGGCGGACAGGGAGCGCTGGTGGGCACGGTCGAGACCACGGCCGCGGGCCGCGGACAGGGTCGCGCCGATCTCGGCCGCGCGCTGCCGCAGCAGCGACGGCACCTTGGACCGGGCCTTGGTCTGGGCGGCCGGCGCTGCGACCGCGGTGGTGGATGCGTGGTCAGCGGGTGCTGCCGCGCCGGCCGGCCCTGCGAACAGGGCGGGCACGGCCAGCAGCACGCCGCCGACTGCCAACGGAAGACTTCTTCGCACGGTTCTCTCCTCAGGAGCCTCACGAAACCGGATTTCACTTCCAACCTCTCAGATCGGCAGGTTCGTGAGTCTCGTTACCCCGGCGCGCCCCGTCACTCGTACTGCAGGGCCTCCAGAGGGTTGAGCTTGGCCGCGCGCCGGGCCGGGAGGATCGCCGCGAACATGCCGACCACCACTGTCACGGCCGCGAAGATGCCCAGCTGCAGCCACGGGATCGCGAAGCCGACCCAGTCCAGCCGAGCCGCCAGCAGCAGCGCCAGGCCGAGCCCGAGAACGATCCCGATCGCGCCGCCGATCAGCGCGGTGATCACGCTCTCGTGGCGGATCATGCGCTTCAGCTGCCGCCGGGTCAACCCGATCGCGCGCAGCATGCCGAGCTCGCGGGTACGTTCGAACACGGTCAGCACCAGCGTGTTGACGATGCCGAACAGGCTGACCACCACCGACAGCGCGAGCAGCACGTACAGCACATCGAGCAGTTGCCGGATCCCGCTGGCCTGCGAGTCCTTGAACTCGTCGCGGGTCTCGGCCTTGGCGTTCGGGTACGACGCCAGCGCATTCGTGAGCGCCGTGGTGTTGGCCGCGGTGACGCCGCCGTCCATCGACACGAACGTGAACATGTTCAGCGGCTGCGGGTTGGCCGCGTCGAACGTCGCGGTCGAGATGGTCACCTTGCCGAACGGCGAGCCGCCGGCCGGTGGCGTGAAGATGCCGCGCACCGTGAGGTCCAGCGTCTTGCCGGACACCGTCTGCAGGCTGATCGGCGACCCGAGGCCCAGCTTGTGGTCGTCGGCGTACTTGTCGTCGATCACCGCTCCGTTCGCGCCCAGCTCACCGAGCACGGACTGCGACCCGTCGCGCCAGTCGAAGCCCAGCGTCCGCGGCGCGTTCTCGTCCACCGCCGTGACCGCGATCGTCTTGCCGAATGCCTTGCCCTGGCCGCCGCGGATGCTCGACACCACCTGGACGCCCGGCACGCCGGCCACGGACTGCGCCACCGCCGGCGGCAGCGGGCTGAAGTTGTTCTGCGCCAGCACCGCGTAGTCGGCGAGGAAGGTCTTGTCGATCGCGGACTCGAACGGCCGGATGATGCCCGCGGCCAGCGTCGCGACCAGGGTGACCAGCGCCAGCCCGATCATCAGCGCGGCCGCCGTGGACGCCGTGCGGTGCGGGTCGCGGCGGCTGTTCTGGCCGCCGATCGTCGTCGCCGCGCGGTCCTGTACGACGTCCGGCAGCTCGCCGTGCCGGCGGAAGATCCGGCGCAGCAGCCACAGCACCGCGCGCAGCGGCCAGGCCAGCAGGCTCAGGAACGTCACCGACCAGCGCGCGACCGGGTTGGCCGCCGCCGCGAGCGGCCGCACCAGCGTGGAGGAGAACGTGGCGATGCCGATGAAGATCAGCAGCACCCCCGCCAGCAGCAGGAGCAGCACCGTGGTGGTGCTGGCGCCGTCGGTGAACAGGCCGGTCACGGTGATCGCAACACCGGCGGCGGCGACCAGCGCGGCGCCGAACGGCCGGTACCGGTGGAACCGGCCGGGAGCCAGCTGCGCGCCCTCGCGGACCGCGGCGATCGGCGGCACCCGGGTGGCGCGGACCGCGGGCCGCAGGCTGGCGAGCAGGGTGACGACGATGCCGACCAGCAGCGAGACGACGATGGTCCGGGTCCGGAACTCCAGTCCGTTGTTGGGCAGCGTCAGGCCGATCGCGTCGAACGTCTTGAACAGCCCGGTGGCGACGCCGAGCCCGAGGAGCAACCCGACGGCCGAGGCCGCGATCCCGGTGAGGAGCGCCTCCAGCACGACCGTCCCGAGCAGCTGGCGCCGGGACGCGCCCAGGGTGCGGAGGGTGGCGAACTCGCGGGTGCGCTGAGCGATCGTGATCGACAGCGAGTTCGCGATCACGAACGACCCGACGAACAGCGCGATCCCGCCGAAGACCAGCAGGAAGGTGCGGAAGAAGTCCAGGAAGCTCGACGTACCCTTCGCGTCCTCGTCGGCCTGCTCCTGGGCACCACGGACCTGAGTGGCGGCCGGCAGCACCGCGCGGACCGCGTCGAGCAGCTGCTGGCGCGACACGCCGTCCTTGGCGGTGATCAGGATCTGGTCGAGCTTGCCCTGCTTGCCGAACAGCGCCTGCGCGGTCGGCACGTCGAACCCGGCCAGGGTGGCCCCACCGATCGACGACACCGCGCCGAAGTCGACCAGGCCGGCGATCCGCATCCGCTGGATCGGCCCGCGGGCCTGGACCCCGATCGTGTCGCCGACCCCGAAGCCCTTCTTCTCCGACGTCTGGGTGTCGATGACGACCTCGCCGGCCGCCGGCCAGGCGCCCTTCACCAGGGTCAGCGAGTTGAACTCCGGCTTGTCCGGGTCGACGCTGAAGCCGAGATTGGGCGCGCCGCCGAAGACGATCGCCTTGCCGTCCTTGCCGATCAGGTGCGCGCCCTCGCCACCGACAGCACCACCGGCGGACTCGACCTCGGGCAGCCGCTGCACGGCCGGCAGGAGGGACTCGGCGAACGCCGGTGCGGCCGTCTGCGGCCCCTCCTGGCTGACGTCGAACCCCGCCTTGCCGGTGATCACCGCGTCGGTGTTCTTGTAGTTCTCGCTGAAGATCGAGTCGAACGCCGACGAGATCGAGTCGGTCAGCACGTACGTACCGGACACCAGCGAGACGCCGAGCACGATGCCCAGTGCCGTCAGCACGGTGCGCAGCTTGCGCGCGAGCAGCCCGCGCAGAGCGAACCCGATCACAGCTCGTCCAGGCTGTCGATGATCTGCAGGATCTCGTGCTGGCTGGTCCGGCCGGTCTCCTTGACGATCTGGCCGTCGGCCAGGAACAGCACGCGGTCGGCCATCGCGGCCGCCCGGGCGTCGTGGGTGACCATCATCGTGGTCTGCCCGTACTCGTCGACCGAGTTCCGCATCAGCTCGAGGATCTCGCCGCTGGTCCGGGAGTCCAGGTTGCCGGTCGGCTCGTCGGCGAAGATCACGGTCGGCCTCGACACCAGGGCCCGGGCGATCGCGACCCGCTGCTGCTGGCCGCCGGACAGCTCGGCCGGCCGGTGCGTCTGCCGGTCGGACAGACCGACCCGCTTGAGCAGCTCCTCGAGGAACTCCGGGTCCGGCTTCTCCCCCGCGATGGTCATCGGCAGTACGACGTTGTCGCGCGCGCTGAGCATCGGCAGCAGGTTGAAGAACTGGAAGATGAACCCGATGTGCTTGCGCCGCAGCTTGGTCAGCTCGGTGTCGCCGAGGGTGGTGATCTCGGTGCCGTCGATCCGCACGGACCCCGACGTCGGCGTGTCCAGGCCGGCCAGGATGTGCATCAGCGTCGACTTGCCGGAGCCGGACGGCCCCATCACCGCCGTCAGCTGTCCGGGGCTCACCCTGACGCTGACCCCGCGCAACGCGTGGACCGCCGTGTCGCCCTGGCCGAAGATCCGCACCAGCTCGTTCGCCACCACGACCCCGTCCGGGTCACCTGCTCGTACGCCGTCCATCGGGGAGCCCCCTCCTGTGTGCCGGCGACCGGGCTCGGACCGGTCGTCCGGATCCGAGTCTGCTCCATGTCACCGACAGACGACAGCGGGTTTCCCCCGGGCCGACCCTGACCGCGGCCCCGGGTCTCCGGCAGGTCGATTGCGGGCGGTCGGCCGGGACTGAGCGGGATCACCGCTCCCGGTGCACGGACACGGCGGCGGCGACCAGCCCGACGGCCAGCGCCTCGGCGGCCGACGGGACCTGCCGCAGCACCACCGCGCCGATCACCGAGGCCATCGCCGGCAGCAACGACAGCATCAGCGCGAAAGCGCCACGGCTCAGCCTGGCCATCGCCAGCTGGTCGCACACGTACGGGATCACCGAGGAGCAGATCCCCACCCCGGCGGCCGCGCCGAGCAGCCGCGGGTCGGTGAACGCCGGACGTGCGTCGGCGATCCCGGCCGGGAGCGACAGCACGGCGGCGATCGCCATCGCGGCCGCCAGCCCGTCGATCCGGGGGAGGTCGGGACGGCGTGCCACCCGGTGCCCGAGGACGACGTAGCCGGCGAACAGCAGCGCGTTCAGCCCGGTGCACACCAGCCCTAGCGGGTCGCCGGCCAGCCGTACGTCGGTCAGCACGTAGACACCCGCCGTCGCGAGCCCGACCGAGGCGAGGTTGCGCGGTGTGCGGACGGCGACCGCCGCCAGCACCACCACGGGCGCGAACTCGACGGCGGCGACCGTGCCGAGCGGCAGCCGGTCGATGGCGAGGTAGAAGCAGCAGTTCATCGCGGCCAGCAGCGCGCCCCAGGTACCGACCAGCCGCTGGCCCGCTCCGTCCAGGGCGTGCCAGACCCGCCGCGGCCGCCGCCACAGGCAGAACACCACAGCTGCCGACACGATCCGCAGCCAGGCCACGCCGAGCGGCTCGACCCGGGCGAACAGCAGCACGGCCAGCGCCGGCCCGAGGTAGTGGAACACCGCGCTGACCATGAAGTAGGCCGGCGCCGGGATCGCGTCCGCTCTCGCCTCCCGGGTCGCCGGCATCACTGTTCTAGCCTAGGAAGGCGGATCGCCGATCGGCCATGCCGGAATCGATCACCGGGAGCACCAATGCCTTCGAAAACACCGACGACAGCGGCATCCGGGCTTCGAACCGGTCATCCGCACCTCGACGACCTCGGCGTGCGGCTGCTCGCCGCGCTGTCGGACGACCCCCGGCTGCGGACCACCGAGCTGGCCCGGCGGTTGGGGGTCTCGGCGCCGACGGTGCGGGAGCGCATAGCGCGGCTGGAGGAGTCCGGGGTGATCCGCGGCTACCGGCTCGACATCGACCCGGCGGCGGTCGGCCTGCCGGTGGCGGCGTGGGTGCGGCTGCGGCCGGGACCGGGTCAGCTGCCGAGGATCGCCGAGCTCGCCCGTCGTACCCCTGAGGTCGTGGAGTGCCACCGGATCTCGGGCGAGGACTGCTTCCTGATGCGGGTCCAGGTGGCGTCCATCCCCGCGCTCGAAGACGTGCTCGACCGGTTCCTGGTGCACGGCCAGACCACGAGCTCGTTCGTGGTGTCGACGCCGGTGCCGCCGCGCGCCGTACAGCTGCCACCCTAAGGGCGGCGCGGGAACAGGGCGCCGAGGGAGGTGCCGGTGATCGCGAGAGCCAGCTCGGCGAACAGCGCGTTGGCCCAGCCGAACCAGGCCCGGGTGAACCGTCCGGGGTCGTCGACGTCGAAGCCCTCGTGCATCAGCCCGGTGCCGCCGGTGGTGCTCGCGAGCAGCTCCAGCGCCGCGGTCCGCTCCTGCTCGTCCGGCGCGGTCAGGCCGGCGGCGGCGATCGCGAGCGGCCAGACGTAGCGCGGCGGTGTGTGCGGGCTGCCGACCCCGGCGGCGGCCCGGCCGGCGTAGTACCAGGGGTTCCGTTCCGACAGCACCGCCGCCCGGGTCGCGACGTACAACGGATCGTCCGCGGCGCACCAGCCGAGGTACGGCAGCGCCAGCAGGCTCGGCAGGTTCGCGTCGTCCGCGAACAGCTTGTGCCCAAGGCCGTCCACCTCGTAGGCGAGCACGTCGCCGGCGACCCCTCGGGCCAGGATCGCGGCGTCGAGCTCGTGCGCGAGCTGCTCGCTGTCGGTGGCCAGCGTGTCGTCGTACAAGACCTCCCGGGCCAGCGTGGCGAGGCCGTGCAGGCTGACCGAGGCGAGCGCGTTCGACGGCACCAGGAAGTGGTGCTCGCAGCGGTCGTCGCTGGGCCGGAACGCCGACCACGTCATCCCGGTGAACCCGACCGGCGCGCCGCGCCCGTCGCCGGGCAGGGTGTCGCGCTCGTCGCCGGGCCGCACGAACGTGTACGACGACCGGCCGTGGTCCTGCTCCAGCCGGAACAGGTCCACGATCATCCGCGCCGCCGTCCGGAAGTCGTCGCCCAGGTGGTCGGTCCGGCCGGTCGCCCGCCAGAGCCCATGGGCGAGCTGGAGAGCGGCGCACAGTGAGTCCACCTCGTACTTGCGCTCCCACACCCACGGCCCCGGCTCGGGCACGTCGGCGAACCCGTGCCGCGCGTCCGGCCCGTCGTTGAACGCGTTCGCGTACGGGTCGGTCAGCACGCACCGGACCTGCCGGCGCGACACACCCGCGATCGCGTCGGCCACACGGGTGTCCTCGGCCGCCACCGCGAGGTAGGGCCGGACCTGCGCGGTGCTGTCCCTCAGCCACATCGCCGGGATGTCGCCGGTCGACACGAACACCTCACGGTCACCGTGCCGTGACCTGTGCGGGGACCACGACATCGTGGTCGTCCAGGTGTTGGTGAAGCACTGCCCGAAGATCGGTGCCGCCGGGTGGTCGCCGAGCCGGCGTCGTACCTCCGACGACAGGTCGGCCAGAGACTCCGGCACCGGCCAGGGCTCACCCACGGGCTGCTCCGTTCTGGACGGGAATCGCCGCAGAACGCTAGCAGTCGCGGACTACCCGGACAGGACCGCGAGGATGTTGCCGGCCGGGTCGGTGAACCAGGCGATGTCCGGGCCCATGTCGAGCTTCTTGCCGCGCAGCACGCCCTTCTCGTCCTGCGGCGAGCCCTCGTACCGCTCGAACGTCACGCCCTTCGCGACCAGCGCGTCGACGGCCGCGTCGATGTCGTCGACCGGGAAGTTCAGGGTCGTGTACGACGCCGGCTGGTGGTCGTCCTTCGGGTAGATCAGCGTCGGCCGGTTGCCGCCGTCGAGCTGCAGCGTGAGCAGCCCGTTGGCCTCCTCCACCTCGATCCCCAGCACGTCGCCGTAGAACCGCTTCGCGGCCTCCAGGTCGTCCACCGAGAACCCGCTGAACGCCTTCGTGTTGCCGAACATGGTGTCCCCTCTCGTCGTCGGGCCTTCGTACACCCAGACTCCCGCCGCGGCCGGAACTCATCGGCGCCGCCGCGGTCCGGACGTCAGCCGACCACCTCGTAGGTGTAGCAGGCGAGGGTCGCCGATGCTCGCAGCGCCGGGTCGTCGCTGTTGCTCGCCCCCGACATCCGGGACACGTCCTCGACCGCGCCCACCGAGATCTTGACCCCACCGCCAGTGCAACCGCTCAGACAGAGCAGAACGCAGGCAGCCAGGATCCATCTCTTGCTCATGTGGCCCCCTTTGAGCCCCGTGCCTCCCCTCTCAGCAGGCTGGCACACCGCGTGCGGCGGCTACAAGCGATGCGGTCGCCGAATGTAGTGACCCGGCTTGTTCGCTCTCAGCGATCAGGGAATGATCCGGAGCGCTCAGGCATTGAGTGGATGTGACTCAAGTTTGAGTCAGCCCCGACCTGAGGATGCAGACATGAGCGAACCCGTACGGTTGCCAGTCCTGCCGCTCGACGACGACATCGTCCTGCCAGGGATGGTCGTACCCCTTGATCTTTCCGACGCCGAGGTCCGTGCCGCGGTGGACGCCGCGCGCGCCGCGGCCGACGCGCGCAACACCGGGCCGGGCATCCGGTCCACGTCCGGCACCGCGGAGCTGCTGCTGGTGCCGCGGACCGACGGCCACTACGGCGCGGTCGGTACCCGCGCCTCCATCGAGCAGCTCGGGCGGCTGCCGAACGGCGCCCGCGGGGCCGTCGTGCGCGGCACCGGCCGGATGGCGATCGGCACCGGTACGACGGGACCGGGCGCGGCGCTGTGGGTGGAGGCCACACCGGTCGCCGACGACCTGGGCGTGGACGCGGAGGCCCGTGAGCTGGCCACCGAGCTGAAGCACCTGCTGGTCGCCACCCTGCACGAGCGCGGGATGTGGCAGATCGCCGAGGTCGTCGAGGGCATCGACGCGCCCGGTCGGGTCGCGGACCAGGTCGGCTACGCGTCGTACCTGAGCCGCTCGCAGAAGCAGCAGCTGCTGGAGACCCTGGACGTCACCGAGCGGCTGACGCTGGTGCTGGCCTGGGTGAAGGAGCACATCGCCGAGACCGACGTCGCCGAGACCATCCGCAAGGAGGTCCAGGACGGCGTGGACAGGCAGCAGCGCGAGTTCCTGCTGCGGCGCCAGCTGGACGCGGTCCGCAAGGAGCTCGCCGAGCTGAACGGCGACACCGCCTCCGAGGAGGAGGACTACCGCGCCCGCGTCGAGGCGGCCGACCTGCCGGAGAAGGTACGGGAGGCGGCGCTGCGCGAGGTCGACAAGCTGGAGCGAGCGTCGGACCAGTCACCGGAGGGCGGCTGGATCCGGACCTGGCTGGACACGGTGCTGGAGCTGCCGTGGAACACCCGGACCGAGGACGCCTACGACATCGCCGGAGCGCGGGCGGTCCTGGACGCCGACCACTCGGGTCTGTTGGACGTCAAGGACCGGATCATCGAGTACCTGGCCGTGCGCAAGCGGCGCTCCGACCGCGGGCTCGGCGTCGTCGAAGGCCGCCGGTCGGGTGCCGTGCTGGCGCTGGCCGGCCCGCCCGGGGTGGGCAAGACCTCGCTCGGTGAGTCGGTGGCGCGGGCGATGGGTAGGAAGTTCGTGCGTGTCGCGTTGGGCGGTGTGCGGGACGAGGCGGAGATCCGCGGTCACCGTCGTACCTATGTGGGGGCGTTGCCCGGCCGGATCGTCCGGGCCATCCGTGAGGCAGGCTCGATGAACCCCGTCGTGCTGCTGGACGAGATCGACAAGCTCGGCGCGGACTACCGCGGCGACCCGACGGCGGCACTGCTGGAGGTGCTGGACCCGGCGCAGAACCACACGTTCCGGGACCACTACCTGGAGGTCGAGCTGGACCTGTCCGACGTGCTGTTCCTGGCCACGGCGAACGTGCTGGACCAGATCCCCGCGCCGCTGCTGGACCGGATGGAGCTGGTCACGCTCGACGGGTACACCGAGGACGAGAAGGTCACCATCGCCCGCGACCACCTGCTGCCCCGGCAGCTGGACCGCGCCGGGCTGGAGCCG